>CAYMLA010000126.1:0-7353 GCA_964390785.1 uncultured Bdellovibrionales bacterium
CAAATCAGCAGTGATGTTCTTACTTGTCGAAGAGATGGTGAATATGAACGGATTGCTAGAGATAAAGTGTCTTTGATGGATGTTTCTCCAAGTCAGTTGGTATCCATTGCGGCTTCATTAATTCCTTTCTTAGAAAATGATGATGCCAACCGTGCACTTATGGGGTCAAACATGCAGCGTCAAGCAGTGCCTTTGATTCGATCAAGAGCTCCTTTGGTGGGGACAGGTGTTGAACGATTAGTTGCACGAGATTCTGGAACTTCTGTTGTTGCACAAAATGAGGGTGTTGTTGAGGAAGTTGACGCTTCTAGAATTGTTATTCGTAGATTTGCTAAAGGTGGTGAACTTGGAGCAAATGTCGACATTTATAATTTAACTAAATATCAAAGGACGAATCAAAATACATCTTTTAATCAGAAGCCAATCGTTTATAAAAATGATGTTGTTAAAAAAGGTGATGTGATTGCTGATGGACCATCAACAGAGCTTGGTGAGCTTGCTCTTGGGCAAAACATTGTTGTCGCGTTTACTCCGTGGATGGGCTACAATTTTGAAGATTCAATACTCATTTCTGAACGATTGATTCAAGAGGACACTTATACTTCTGTTCATGTCGAAGAGTTTGAGTGTGTTGCTCGAGATACAAAATTAGGTAAAGAAGAAATTACACGAGATATTGCAAACGTTGATGAAGAAGCTTTAAATGATCTTGATGTAAGTGGTATTATTCGTATTGGAGCAGAAGTTAAGCCTGGTGAGATTTTAGTTGGTAAGGTGACTCCAAAAGGAGAAACTCAGTTGTCTCCAGAAGAAAAGTTGTTAAGGGCTATATTTGGAGAAAAAGCTGGGGATGTAAGGGATTCTTCTTTAAGAGTTCCATCTGGAGTTTATGGTACCGTTATTGATGCACAGGTTTATAGTCGAGAAGGTGCGGATCGTGATGAACGATTAAAATCGATTATTGAAGAAAAAAAGTTAAAATTAAGTAAAGATCTTATTGTTAAACAAAATGTTATTAAAAATAATGCCATTCGTAAATTAAAGGAACTCTTGGTTGGGAAAAAAACAACAAGTGTTTTGTTGAGTGAAGATGGTTCTGAGAAATTATTAGAAAAAGATCAAACAATTCTGGCAGAAGATCTTGAAACAATTCCATTCGAACTTCTCACTTATATTCCAGTTGAATCTGAATTAGAACATCAAGTGACTCGGATTGTTGATTGGGGACGAAATGAACTGGATGCTGTAAAAATTGTTTTTGATGAAAAGATTGATCGTTTAAGAAAGGGAGATGAGCTTCTTCCTGGAGTTATTAAAATGGTCAAAGTTTATGTTGCTATAAAACGTAAACTTCAAGTTGGTGATAAATTTGCAGGACGACATGGAAATAAAGGGGTTGTTTCTAAAGTTTTACCAATTGAAGATATGCCTTATTTGGCAGATGGCACGCCAGTTGATATGGTTTTAAATCCATTGGGAGTTCCTTCGAGGATGAATATTGGACAAATATTAGAATGTCATTTGGGTTGGGCTGCTTTGAACTTGCGTAAGCAATTAAGTGAATATCTTGAAAACAATTATGATTTGAATTCAATTAAAAATTCTCTTAAAGAGATTTATTCAAATCCTGAGATTCAAGAAAAAATTGATTTGGCAGATGATCAATCACTTAAAAAGATGGTGAAAAAAGTTTCTGAAGGAGTGCATCTTGCAACTCCCGTCTTTGATGGAGCTAAAGAAGCTGACGTTAAAGCGTTATTGCGCAAAGCGCGTGTTCCTGAAAATGGGAAGTCTATTCTTTTTGACGGCAGATCGGGAGAACCTTTTGGAAATCCAGTTACCGTTGGTGTAATGTACATGCTTAAACTCCATCATTTGGTGGAAGAAAAAATTCATGCTCGTTCAATTGGTCCTTATTCATTGGTGTCTCAACAGCCATTGGGTGGTAAAGCTCAATTTGGAGGACAAAGATTAGGAGAAATGGAAGTGTGGGCAATTGAAGCATATGGCGCGTCCTATTCACTTCAAGAGTTTTTAACTGTAAAATCAGATGATGTTGCTGGTAGGACAAGAATGTATGAAAGTATCGTGAAGGGTGAAAATATTCTTGAACCTGGTTTGCCAGAGGCTTTTAATGTATTGATTAAGGAATTACAAAGTATTGGTCTTAATATTCAGCTTGAAGAATCAAATGCATTAAATAATGAAGACGATGGGACTGAAATTGGTGTAATGGAAGGACCTGATACTGGATTTGGTTTTAATAATTTACTTAATCAAGTCAATGATCAGTTTGAAGAGTCTCAAAGAACTTTGGATGATTTGCCTGACGATGATGATAGTGATGAAGATGATGATGTTAATGTTGGAGATTTAGCTCTTTCATCAGAGCTTGAAGGTAAAGAATTGCCTATCGGTGACTTTAAAGATGAAGTTGACCATGAAATTGATGATGATGATGATGATGAACATGATGTTGAGCTTCTTGATATTAGTAGTGACGATGAAAATTCCGAAGATAAGCATTAGTAATTTAGATTTAACTTATAACATAAGGAGTTCGGTTTGAAAGACCTATTGAACTTTTTTGATAAACCAAAAGATCCATTATCAATTGATGCCGTTCGAGTGTCATTGGCATCTCCAGAATTAATTCGTGAATGGTCTTATGGTGAAGTAAAAAAACCTGAGACAATAAATTATCGTACATTTAAACCAGAACGTGAAGGATTGTTTTGTTCTAAAATTTTTGGCCCAATAAAAGATTACGAATGTCTGTGCGGAAAATACAAGAGGATGAAGTATCGTGGAGTTATTTGTGAAAAATGTGGAGTTGAAGTTACTCAATCTAAAGTTCGAAGAGAACGATTAGGAAATATTGAGTTGGCTACACCTGTAGCTCATATTTGGTTTTTGAGATCGCTTCCAAGTCGAATTGGAAATCTTTTAAACATGTCATTGAAAGACGTTGAAAGGATTCTTTATTGTGAAGCGTTTGTTGTAACTGATCCTTTAGAAACACAACTAGAAGAAGGTCAAATTTTAGGAGAAGAAGCTTATCAAAATGCATTAAATGAATATGGCCCAAATTTTAAAGCTGGAATGGGTGGAGCAGCAGTAAGAGAACTCCTACGTAAAGTTGATCCTGAATATTTAGCTCGAAAACTTCGGATGGAAATTAAAGAAACAAAATCAGATGCTCAAATTAAAAAGTTAACAAAACGTTTGAAGATTGTCGAAGCTTTTAGAAGTTCAATTAATAAACCAGAATGGATGATGTTAGAGACTATTCCTGTATTGCCTCCAGATTTAAGGCCTCTGGTTCATTTAGAGGGTGGACGTTTTGCAACTTCAGATTTGAATGATTTATATCGTCGAGTGATTAATAGAAATAATCGGTTAAAAAGGCTTCAAGAGTTAAATGCTCCAGAAATTATTATACGTAACGAAAAACGAATGCTTCAAGAGGCTGTGGATGCTTTACTGGATAATGGGCGTCGTGGAAAAACTTTTACAGGTCCAAATAAGCGTCCATTGAGATCGTTAAGCGATATGCTTAAGGGAAAACAGGGACGTTTTCGTCAAAACTTATTAGGTAAGCGAGTTGATTATTCTGGACGTTCTGTTATTGTTGTTGGTCCGACTTTAAAGCTTCATCAATGTGGAATTCCTAAAAAAATGGCTCTCGAGTTGTTTAAGCCGTTTGTTTATAACAAGCTTGAAGAACAAGGATTTTCAACAACAATCAAGCAGTCCAAGCGATTGGTTGATATTGAACAAGTTGAAGTATGGGATATTTTGTCTGAAGTTGTTAAAGAGCATCCTGTTTTGCTTAATCGTGCTCCTACATTACATCGATTGGGGATTCAAGCGTTTGAACCAGTTCTTCATGAAGGAAAGGCTATTCAACTTCATCCGTTGGTTTGTACGGCATTTAATGCAGATTTTGATGGTGACCAAATGGCAGTTCATGTTCCTCTTTCTGTTGAGGCACAAGTTGAAGCTCGTGTTTTAATGATGTCGACAAATAATATTTTAAGTCCTGCGAGCGGAAAACCTATTATTAATCCAACACAAGATATTGTTTTAGGTATTTATTGGATGACAAGAATTAAGCCTGGTGCAAGAGGAACAGGATTGGTTTTTGGAAGTATTCAAGAGGTTTTGTATGCTTATGAAACAGGAAAAGTTGATCTTCAGGCAGCATGTAAAATTCGAATCGATGGGAAAGTGGTTGATTCAAGTGTTGGACGAGTTATTTTTAGTGATGTTTTACCAAATGTTGTGCCTTTTGAGTCTGTTAACAAGGTTATGGTAAAAAAAGAATTAGCTGCCTTAGTTGATCGATCATTTCGATTAGCGGGTGGAAAAGCCACTTGTATTCTTGCTGACAAACTGATGCAGCTTGGATTTAAGTATTCTACAATTGCAGGTATTTCAATTTGTATTGATGACATGTTAATACCGGAGAGAAAAGCGTCTTTATTAGAAAAAGCAGAGAAGGCAGTTGAAGATATTGAATCTCAGTATGATGAAGGATTGATTACTGATGGTGAGCGTTATAATAAGGTTGTTGATATTTGGGCTCAGACCTCTGAAATTGTTGCAAAAGAGATGATGGATGGCATTAAGACAGATGAATTTGTAAATGAAAAAGGTGAAAAGTTTAAATCAGACAGTTTTAATTCTATTTTTATTATGGCTGATTCTGGAGCTCGAGGTTCTGCTCAACAAATTAAGCAATTGGCAGGTATGCGGGGATTGATGGCAAAGCCTTCAGGGGAGATTATTGAAACTCCAATTACAGCTAACTTTCGCGAAGGTTTATCAGTGTTACAATATTTTATTTCAACTCATGGAGCGAGAAAAGGATTAGCTGATACAGCCTTAAAAACAGCCAATTCTGGTTATTTAACTCGTCGATTAGTGGATGTGGCTCAAGATGTTGTAATTAATGAAATTGATTGTGAAACAACGGACGGAATAGAAATGACACCTTTATTTGAAGGTGGAGAAATGATTCAACCTTTGGGTGAAAGAATTCTTGGACGAACAGCCTTAGAAGATATTGTCGATCCTTATACAAATGAAATACTTATTAATGCTAATGAAGAAATTGATGAAGATGATGTTGAACGCATTGAAGACGCTGGAATTGACAAGGTTCTTATTCGTTCAGTGTTAACTTGTAAAACTCGTCGAGGTGTTTGTATTAAATGTTATGGTCGTGATTTGGCTCGAGGGCATACTGTTAATTTAGGGGAAGCAATTGGTATTATTGCTGCTCAGTCAATTGGTGAGCCAGGGACGCAATTAACAATGAGAACTTTTCACTTGGGTGGAACAGCTTCTCGTGCAGTTGAACAATCTGTTCATGTTGCTCGTTATGATGGAGTAATAAAATATGCTGGAGTTTCATTTGTTAATAATAAAAATGGAACTCGAACGGTTATGAATCGTAACTGTGAAGTCATGATTATTGATGATCAGGGGAGAGAAAGAGATCGGTTTAAACTTGTTTATGGAGCGACCCTTAATTTTAAAGAAGGTGATCGTGTTACAAATGGACAAACTATAGCTGAATGGGATCCCTATTCGAATCCTATAGTTGCAGATCTTACAGCTCGAGCAAAGTTTCAAGACATTGAAGAAGGCGTTACGATGTCTGAGAAGGTGGATCCAGTTACTGGTTTTGCAACGAAAGTCATTAGTGACAGTAAGGGGGGGGATTCAAAGCCAACCATATTACTTGTTGACGAAAATGATCAGCCATTGAATTTGCCTGGACGTGATGTGCCTGCACGTTACGTTATTCCTGTTGGTGCTCAATTATTAGTAATTGAAGGAGAGCAGGTTCATTCAGGAGATGTTCTTGCAAAAATTCACAGAGAAACATCAAAAACACGTGATATTACAGGTGGTTTGCCTAGGGTTGCTGAACTTTTTGAAGCTAGAAGCCCAAAAGAAGCGGCAATTATTTCTGAAATTGATGGTTATGTCTCATTTGGTAAAGATTTAAAAGGTAAACAGCGTGTAATTGTTACACCTGACTTGGGTGAGCAAAAAGAGTATCTTATTCCTAAGGGCAAACACGTGGCTGTTCGTGAGGGGGAGTTTGTAAAAGCTGGTGAAGCCTTAATGGATGGCCCGACTAACTCTCATGATATTTTGGCAGTTCTTGGAGATAAAGCGTTATCTTCTTATTTGGTTAATGAGGTGCAAGAGGTTTATCGCCTTCAAGGGGTCGGAATTAATGATAAACACATAGAAGTTATTGTTCGTCAAATGTTGAGAAAAGTTGAGGTTGTTGATTCTGGGGACACTCGCTTTCTTGCTGCAGAACAAGTTGAAAAAGTTGTTTTTGAAGAAGAAAATGAAAGAGTTATGCGTGAAGGTGGGCATTTGGCCACGGCAATTCCTCTTTTATTGGGGATCACAAAGGTTTCGTTAAGTACGGAAAGTTGGATTTCTGCGGCTTCTTTTCAAGAAACAACGAAAGTACTAACAGATGCGGCTATTCATTCAAAAACAGATTATTTGAGAGGATTAAAAGAAAATATTATTATGGGGCGCTTAATTCCAGCAGGGACAGGTCTCCCTGTATACAAACGTTGGAAGGTGCTTGTTGATCAGTCTGCTCCTGACGAGTATATTTCTTCTTTGCCAAGCAATGCTGGAGTAAAGTCAACATCGGCAACAATTCACCCATAGTAGGAGTGTCTGTTTCGAAATAAAAAAAGTGCTGGTGTGAAATAAGAAAAGTGGCAGATTTACAACAGTCACTAAATATAAAAAACGACTTGACGAATTAGGGGTTAGAAGGATAACGTTCGAATTCTTAATTTTGTGTTTTTTAAAGAATTGGAAAAATTTTGTATTTTGTTTATTGAATGTTGTTGTAGAGGCCGTTTTGCAATGGCTATTAAGAGTTATAATTGTTTGGTGGCAATAAGCGACCAATTTTTTATGTTACGGGAGAAAATGATAAGATGCCAACGATTAATCAGTTGATTAGAAAAGAACGCTCAAAAAAAACAGATAAGACAGCATCGCCTGCTTTAACAAGTTGTCCACAGCGGAGGGGAGTTTGTACTCGGGTTTATACTACAACTCCAAAAAAACCAAATTCTGCATTAAGAAAGGTTGCTCGCGTGCGTTTGTCTAATGGTTTTGAGGTTACATCATATATTCCAGGAATCGGACACAATTTACAAGAACACAGTGTAGTTTTGATTCGAGGCGGGCGTGTTAAGGATTTACCAGGTGTTCGTTATCACGTGGTTCGTGGTAAATTAGATACAGCTGGCGTTCAAAATCGTAAACAATCCCGTTCAAAATATGGTGCTAAGGCCC
>CAYMLA010000127.1:0-7308 GCA_964390785.1 uncultured Bdellovibrionales bacterium
GATTTGACTGAGGAACAATCAGTTCAATTAAGAAATATTATTGAAAATGAATATCGTGTTGAAGGTGATTTACGTCGAGATGTAGGATTGTCTGTTAAACGTCTTATGGATTTAGGATGTTATCGGGGACTTCGTCATAGAAAAGGACTGCCTGTTCGCGGTCAAAGCACTCGACAAAATGCAAGAACACGAAAAGGGCCCAAAAGAACTGTTTCAAATAAGAAAAAAAGCGTTTAAGGGAGATAAAACCGAATGGCTCAAAGAAAAAGGCAAACAAAGAAAAAAATTAAAAAAAATATTCCTAGTGGTCGTGTTTCCATATTTTCTGGATTTGGCAATACAATTATAACGATTGCCGACATGAATGGAAATACAATTGCTTGGTCAGCAGCAGGGGCTCTTGGTTTTAAAGGGAGTCGAAAAGGGACACCATTTGCTGCTCAAATGACATCGGAAGATGCATTGAAAAAAGCCATGGAACATGGTTTGAAAAATGTTGATGTTTTTGTGAAGGGGCCAGGAGCTGGGCGAGAGCCTGCCGTTCGAGCCATTGCTGCTGCTGGTATTAGGATTAATTGCCTGAAGGATGTGACGCCAGTTCCTCATAATGGATGTCGTCCTCCTAAAAGACGACGAATTTAAAAAGGTGGTTTAGGATATGACAATGAATACTCAAATACAACTACAGGAACATCATTATAAGGTTTGGCGTGATCTTATTCGACCGAAAGGATTTGAGGTTGAAAGAGAATCATTAAAAAATGATTATGGAAAGTTTATCGTCAAGCCTTTAGAGCGTGGTTATGGGGTTACTTTAGGTAATTCACTCCGTCGAATTCTTTTGAATTCGATGATGGGTTCAGCCATTAGCGCTGTGAAAATTGAAGGTGTAATGCATGAGTTTTCTACCATTAATGATGTTCATGAAGATGTCATGGATATTATTTTAAATTTGAAAGCAATTCGATTTAGGCAACACACATCAAATCATTTAAGCCTAAGAATTTCAAAACAAGGACCAGGTATTGTTACTGCTGCAGATATTCAATGTAGTGATAAAATTGAGGTTTTAAATCCAACTCAACAAATTTGTACTTTGGGTGATTCTGGAAAGTTTGAAGCTGAGTTGATTGTTTGTTTTGAACGAGGATACGTACAAGCTGAGGAACGTTCTGATTTGCCTGTAGGATTTATTCCGATTGATGCCATTCATAGTCCAATTCGCAGAGTTAATTATATGGTTTCAAATACTCGGGTAGGTCAACGAACAGATTATGATGCTCTAACATTAGAAGTTTGGACTGATGGGTCTATAAAGCCAGAAGAGGCTGTTGCATTAGGTTCTAAAATTTTAAAAGAACAATTGCAGATTTTCTTAACATTTGATGAGTCGATAGAACCGATTGAAGAAGAAAAAGAAAAAGTTTCACCTCATTTTAATGAGCATTTATTTCGTTCAGTTGATGATTTAGAGTTGTCTGTTCGAAGTGCAAATTGTTTAAAAAATGCCAATATTCGTTATATTGGAGAGCTTGTTACTAAATCTGAAGCAGAGATGTTGAAGACTAAAAATTTTGGTCGCAAGTCATTAAATGAAATCAAAGAAATTTTAATTAACATGGGACTTGGATTAGGAATGAAAGTTGATGGGTGGCCGCCTCAAGGTTGGGATCCCAATACAAATCCAAGAAACCCCCAGTAGATGTATTTTAAAGTTGAGGTTGTGAGATGAGACATAGAAGACATATAAAACATTTTTGTCGAGACAGTAGTGCCCGAAAAGCTTTAATTAGGGGCTTAGTCATTTCCTTAGTTGAACACGGACGAATTAAAACAACAGTGGAAAAAGCAAAAGAATTGCGTCGTCATGTTGAAAGAGCTGTTACTATGGGAAAGACGAATTCAGTTCATACAAAACGGGTTCTTTTATCTCGGTATCCTAATAAAGATACTGTTTATTCTCTTGTTAATGATCTTGGGCCACGTTTTAAAGAACGTCCCGGTGGTTACACTCGAATCATTAAAATTGGACACCGTCCTGGTGATTCTGCAGAAATGGCATTTATTGAATTTGTTGATTATGATTTCGAAAAAGTTCCTGTTAAAAAAGTAGATTTGAAATTAAAAAAACAAACAGAACGAGATGCTGAAAAACAAAAGAAAAAAATACGTTTAATTCAACGTAGAGATCGAAAAGCTTCAAAATCAAAAGATTAGTTTTGTTGGAAGAACAAAATAGAGTGGTTGTTTCAAAATAGTCAAATTTGAGACGTGCGAGTTCAAATCGAACGAGTCGCATATCAAGTGCGTCGCAGTGAAATTTGAGCGAAGCCAACGAAATAGTTGGTTGTTTTTCAACTTGCCTAAAGTGGCTGTTTTGCAAAAGTCACTATATTAGAGATTTTAAATTAGATTGCCGCTTTCTATTGTCAATGTTCTTTATTCCATAAGCCAACGCTTTCCGATTGCCAACAAAAATTGCACCTTTTTTTGCGCGAGTTAATCCTGTGTAAATCAAGTTTCGGAAGAGCATTCTAAAGTGTTGCATATCAATAGGAATAATTACAAATTCAAATTCGCTTCCTTGAGCTTTGTGAATCGTTATCGCATAGGCCAATTGAATTTCAGGGAGATGTTCTTGTTTAAAATGAATTGGGGAGATTTGATTGGGGAATTGAATTAAGCAGGATTTGGTTTTTGGATCAATGGTTGTGATAATTCCAATATCTCCGTTGTAAACACCGAGATCATAGTTGTTTTGTGTTTGAATCACTCGATCATTGACTCTAAAGCAGCGATCGCTAAACGTGATTTGGGACTTATTAGGGGATTCTGGGTTTATGGTGTCTTGTATGATTATATTTAGATTTTGAGTTCCAAGAGTTCCTCTAATTTGAGGACAAAGAATTTGGATTTCGCGATTTTTTCCGTATTCTTTAGGAATGGTTTGGGTATAAATTCTTTTAATGGTTTCTAATGTGTTATAACCAAAGTGAAGAGTAGACCAAGGATGAATCTTTTTAAGAATAGCTTTGAGTTCATCAGTGAGAGATTGGGAGGCGGCTAGACGTTTAAAATCGATATGATAAAATTTTTCTGGAATAGAAAAAATAGGGAAAGGTTTAGAGGGGATTTCGGAAGGCACAAGTAAAGATTCAACATCAATTTCATGATTGTTGGGCTGAATTTGATGAGTTATTTTTTGATTTTGAGTTAAATAGCCAGTAGAATTATTTTTTTTAATTTCTTCAGTTAAAGCTTTAAATTTTCTAACAAATCGTTTTTGTTCAGAGGTGGCTTCATCAGCATCAATAAACAAACAGTCACATGAACTCTTCCAAAGCTTTGGATTTGAAATAGGAGAAGTGATTTTAGGAATAGAGCCTTGATTGATTTGATGTGCAAAGCGAATAATATTTGATTCTTGAGCTTGTCTAAAAATTTTTGTTAATTTAAATTGAGGAACTTTAGAATTATTGATTAAATCATGAAGGACATGCCCCGCTCCAACAGACGGGAGCTGGTCTGGATCGCCAATAAACAAAAGTTGTGTGCCAATTTTGACCGCTCTAAGTAATGAAGCCGTTAAATGAATGTCAAGCATTGAGCTCTCATCGATAATAATAAAATCAGCATTAAGAGAATTTTGTTCATCTTTTATAAAACGACCGCTCTTAGGGGTAAATTCTAATAGTCTGTGAATTGTTTTGGCTTCATGATTGATAACTTCCATCATCCGTTGAGCGGCTCGTCCTGTTGGGGCAGCAAGTAAAATGGATTTTTTTAAAGATTTGAGAAGTTGCACTAATGTTTTTGTGGTGAATGTTTTTCCGCAACCAGGACCACCAGTTAAAATTGAAAAAGAATGCTTACAAATACCGACAATGGATTGTTTTTGCTCTTCACTGAGCGAAGATTGGCTTTTAATCAATAGATGATTGAGGGATTGATTGATTTGATTTTGATTACAAGTAAATTGAGTGTTTAAGAGTTTTTTGATTTTATCAGCGATGTAGGTTTCATCAAAATAAATTGAACGAGAATAAAAGCAAGAAAGCTCTTCGTTATTAACATTAATAACTCTTTTTTTAATTTCATTTCTGTCTTCTAATTGATGAATCAAATCTATAACAATAGATTCATCTTTGGTTTGAGTCAAATCGCAAACCTTGCTTATAATCTGATTTTCAGTTAAGTAACAATGACCTTCGTCACTACTATTTAAAAGAATATGATTAATTCCTGCTTCAATTCTTAAGGGGTGATTGTCTTTTATTCCTAATGAGGAGGCAATACGGTCAGCACTGAGAAATCCGATGCCTCGAATGTCTTTTGCTAGTCTGTATGGATTTTCTGATACGGTTTGTATGGATTGATTACCAAATCGCTTATAGATTTTAACTGCGTAGAGGGTGCTTATATTGTGAGATTGAAGAAAAATCATAACATCACGAATTGATTTATGTTCTTCCCAAGACGATCTAATTTGCTTTAGTTTTTTGTGAGCGATGGTTGGAACAAGAAGAAGTTTTTCAATATTGTCTTCAAAAATATCTAAAGTGTCTTGACCAAAATGAGATACAATTTTTTTTGCTGTTATAGGGCCAACCCCTTTGATTAATCCAGATCCTAAATATCGTTCAAGAGCAGCAATTGAAGCTGGTTTTTTTTCAAGAGATTGAGAGGCTTTAAATTGACGACCAAATTTTGGGTGATTGATCCAGATTCCTTTAAACTCGACAAAGGCGCCGGCATATACATCTGCTTGATGGATGATGACGGTAACTTCATTATTAGAAGATTGATTTTTACTGAAAACTTTTAAAATGGAATACCCAGTGTCGGGATTGTGATACGTAATTCGATTGATTGTTCCAACTAAACTAACGGTTTCTTGCTGAAGCAATTGACCTCCCTGTAAAAAATATAAAATGGCGATTGAGTCTAATGAGGGCTGACTAATAATGGCTTTAAGAGTAAGACTTGTCAATAATTGTCATTTTGTTTAAATGTTTTTCACCAATAAATTAAAAGTGATATTTTATCATTTGAATGAGGGGGGTATTTCATTAAATTAATGGGGTTATTTTTGAATTATTAAAATTTTTTTGATTATTAATATAAGCATGGAAATTGCAAATTTTTTCCTATTTGTGGTTTTTTAAAAAAGAATTGTGGGTGAGTTTTTCATAAATTGATTTTTTTTTGAAAGGATACTGTTTAATGAGAATAACTTTTAAAATTTTTTATATTTTTAATTTTTTATTTATTTTCTTTTTGGTGACTTATTCTTTTGCTGATCAAAATGACAATAATAATGAGAAATTAAATCAAAACAGTGTTCAATTAGACAGCGAGAAAGATAAACTTGAAGAGCCTCGGTGGATTAAACCTTATAAAATAGGAATGTATAAAATTGGAACTTTTATGCCATCTTCATCAATTACGTATGAGCCAAGTGATCATTCTCTTTCTAGTATTCAGTATCAACCAAACCCTCAAGGGTTTATTGAGTTGTCAGGAGCTTATCGTGATCAGTATGTTGGCATTAGTTTTAGCACCGGAAATAAAAACCCATCACTTTATGGGCGAACACATGTTAATGATTTTGTTTATCGATTAAATAGAAATGAACATACTTTTGAATTTAGATATCAGTATTATCAGGGATTTTATTTAGATCAGTTTGATTTATTTGAGGGTTATGTGATTCGATCTGACATATCAGCTCTTCATATGGGTTTAAATTATTTTTATGTGTTTTCTAATCATCGATACAGTTTGGAATCACTGATAAATATGACACGTATGCAAGTTCGCTCAGGAGGATCATGGCTTGGATATGCTTCTTATGATTTCAATGAGTTTAATTCAAGTCCAAAATTTGATTCAAGAGAAGAAGTGAAGGTAGATTTAAATGCCAATAAGTATGGTGAGATTGATTATCTAAAAGAAAATCATCTTCATACTTTTAGCTTTGGTGGGGGATACGGATACAATTGGGTTTTTTGGAAGAATTGGCGTTTGGGAGGCGCATTGGTCTATGCACTGGGATTACAAAACTTGACAAAATCTCTCATTACTCATGTTCAACCGGTTAAAGTTAAAAGTGAATCTGGCTGGAAAATAGGAAATAAATTAAGTAGCAAGTTTAACTTTGGTTGGCAAACTAAAGAAAAATTTTACATGCTCTATGCTGAAAGTGACATGGTTACAAATCCTAATCAAAAAGGAAATCTTAATTTTTCAAGCTATACAAGTGGCGCTGTTTTTGGAATGTATTTTTAGTCAGAAAATAAAACTGTGCTCAGATATCTTTCGGCAAAGGAAGGAATAATAGTTACAATGGTTTTTCCTTTTAACTCAGGGCGTGTGGCCACTTGAAAAGTGGCATAAAGAGCTGCTCCTGAGGAAAGTCCAACAGGAATTCCTTCGGTAAAGGCTATTTCTTTAGCCATCTGAATGGCATTTTCATTACTGACTTGAATAATTTCATTAATGAGTGACCGATTCAAAATTTCAGGAATAAACCCAGCACCAATTCCTTGAAGAGGATGAGGTCCAGGATTTCCGCCAGAAAGAACGGGTGAAGCTTCTGGCTCTACGGCAATAGTTTTTATTTGTGGTTTTTTGTGTTTAAGAACTTCTCCACATCCTGTAATTGTACCTCCCGTTCCGACTCCGGCAACAAGATAGTCAACTTGCCCTTCGGTGTCGTTCCAAATTTCTAAGGCTGTTGTTTTTTTGTGAATTTCAGGATTACTGGGATTTGTGAATTGATTAGGAATAATTGAGTTACTTGTTTGAGAATGGATTTCATCGGCCTTAGCAATTGCTCCCTTCATGCCTTCTTCTTTTGGAGTCAAAATGATTTCAGCTCCTAATAGTTTTAGCATTTTTCTTCGTTCAATCGACATGGATTCTGGCATTGTTAAAATTAATCGGTACCCCTTTGATGCACAAACAAAAGCTAAAGCAATCCCCGTATTTCCTGAAGTTGGTTCAATAATGACAGAGTTTGAATGAATCAGTTTTTGATTCTCAAGATCTTCAATCATACTTAAGCCTATTCGATCTTTTACACTGGAAATAGGATTGAAAAATTCAAGTTTGAGTAAAACATCAGCGTTTGAGTTGTATTTTTTTGCAAGTCGATGAATACGAACAAGAGGCGTATTTCCAATAGTATCTGTTATGTTATCGTAAATTTTTCCTCTTCCAATTTTATTTTGATTTGATGAAGGGGTCATTGTTAATCCTTTTTTGGAAAGTTTAAACAGTGGCTGAGGCAAAACAGCCACTAAATAG
>CAYMLA010000128.1:0-6909 GCA_964390785.1 uncultured Bdellovibrionales bacterium
GATTTAAGCTCGCGCGCCTCAAATTTGACTATTTTGCAGCAGCCACTACTTATTAACGACAAACAATGTGGAGTTTGATTTATGAAAATCGTTGGTTTTTTTATGATTGGTTTTTTTTCGTTGAATTTATTAGCAAACATTCCAAATCTTTGTCCTTGGAAGGGTTATTGTTCTACAGCGCAAGAGTCAATTCTTGATGGGTTTAATTTTCCAGAACAGTTGGCTGCAGAACCCCTTTCTCGTGTTTATAGTGGAACTTGTTATTATAATGGATCAGGTTTCAATAATGAAACCCCTCAAAGAGCACTCCTTTTAATCGATCAAAAGGATGGCGAATTGTATCTGTTTGGTCAATTTGGTTTTTTTAAACCGGATGATTATTATTCAAATGTAGATATCATCGAAGCATTAAAATTGCTTAACCCCGTTTATGAAAAAAAACACCGTTTAACTCTTTTTGACGATGGCTATGCTTTTGCTGATTTTAATCCAAGTGGCGAGCCTCCTGTTTGGCAGGATTATTTAACTGAAAATAACGGTGATTTATTGCTCTTAGGACTTTGGTCAATTCACAATCAAGTTTTCTGTCGTTTAAGTTTAAATTAATTTAAACATTACTAACCCAACTCCATTGATTCTGTTGTGATATAAGGGATCTGATTCTTGCTAAAATGACTTATTTTTGTGATTTGTAATATAAACGATAAAATTTGGTTGTCTCTTTTGTAACCACTATTATATAGTGACTGTTGCAAAATATAAACTGCCATTTGAATATCACTGTAGCAAAACGATGCAAAGTGATTGTCATTAAAACAGGGGGGATCATGACCATTATTGTTTGTTTAAAACAAGTTCCTGATACAGATGCTAAAATCACACTCGAGTCTGAAGAAAGCGGGATAAACACCAGCTCAATTAAGTGGATCATCAACCCTTATGATGAATACGCCATTGAAGAAGCTCTTCAGGCCCAAAAGCATTATCCTGACTCAAAAGTTATTGCTCTCTGCTTAGGGCCAAAATCTCGTACCATAACTGCTCTTCGATCCGCCTTAGCTATGGGCGCAGATGAGGCCATAGCCCTTGATTGCCCAGATCAACCTGATTCTATTACAACCGCTAAGGCCTTAGCAAAAGTCATTCAAACTGAAGCTCCAGACGGCCAACTCGTCTTCACCGGGCGTCTTTCTGTTGATATAAATAACGAAGCCGTTGGAATCATGCTTGCTCAGCTCCTTGGCTTTTCCCATGCCAGTGCCGTCACAAAAACCGAATATAGCTCGTCATTAATTCATGTTGTTCGAGACAGCGATGGCGGAACAAAGGAGCATTTTGAATTAAATCTTCCCGCATTAATAACAACAAACAAAGGCCTTAACTCGCCCCGAATGGCTTCATTACCCAATATCATGAAGGCCAAAAAGAAACCCCTAAAGGAAATCTCTTTTGACTCTATCGGCTTATCTGATGCAACTCAAAAAGTTGTGCTCTCTCGTTTCACCCTTCCCAAGGAACGACCTCCCGCCAAAATTCTTGCCGGCGAAATTCAAGAGCAGACTTCAACATTAGTTCATTTGCTTCGTGCTGAAGCTAAAATCATTTAAAAAACGAGGTTCCAAAATGAAACGCTTTCTTATCTTTACAGATCATTCTCATGGACAAATTAAAAATTCAACTCAAGAGCTTTTTTCTTTTGCACATCAATGCAATGCTGAGGTTCATGCCCTTAACCTTGGAAGCCAAGCAAACACTCTCTCTGAACAAATAAAAAACTTGGGCTGCCACCACATTCATCAAATTCAAGATCCTTCTTTTGATTCTTATCATCCACAAATTTTTAGTGCTGCCTTAGAAGAAATTCTATCTTCCTGTAAACCTGATCTTGTTTTGGCTTCATCATCAGCAACAACGCGAGATCTTTTTGCGCTTCTTGCTGCCAAATTGAATTGTCCTTTGGTCAATGATTGCACGGAAATTGAACTCAACAATTCTCAACTTCAAATCACTCGCCCCCTCTATGCTGGTAAAGTTTTGTCTCAAGCCCTTTTGGAGAAAAGAGAACAGCCTCTTTTTATTCTTATGCGTCCTAATCAGCTTTCTGTAAATCCCCCTCCGTCTCCATCTTTTCAAACTCAAGTTTCTGATTATAAAAAACAAACTCCTAATTTAAAAATGATTTTAAAAGAGGTTGTAAAAGGAACCAGTGAGAAACTAGACCTAACCGAAGCAAATATTATTGTTACAGGCGGTCGTGGCCTTAAAGAAGCAAAGAATTTTTCTCTCCTAAACGACTTAGCACAGGTTTTAGGCGCAACCGTAGGAGCAACACGAGCCGTTGTTGATGATGGCTGGGTTCCCCATAGCATGCAGGTTGGACAAACAGGGAAAACCGTTTCTCCTAATCTTTATATTGCTGTTGGCGTTTCTGGAGCCATTCAACACTTGGCTGGGATGAGCACAAGCAAAGTCATCGTTGCCATCAATAATGATGAAAATGCTCCTCTCTTTCAAAAAGCAACCTATGGAATTGTTGGCGACCTCTTTGAAGTTGTGCCTCAATTAACAGAAGAGTTTAAAAAAATACTTTAATCGTGATCTAAAATTAATGCGATACTTTTTAGCTATTCTTATTTTTTGTTTTTTTAAATTATTGCGTTGGTCTTGGCGTGTTTACACCACTGAGCCTCCTCTCATGCTCGAATCTTTACAAAACCAAGACACTTTTCTTATCGGGCATTGGCATGGAGATGAGATTGTCTTATCTCATTTTGTTCGACGATTTAAAGCCGCTTGCCTTGTGTCAAAAAGTAAAGATGGCGATCTTATGAACATTTTTATACAACTGATGGGAGCAAAAACAGCAAGAGGGTCTTCTCACCGAGGAGCCATTGGAGGATTAAAGGGCCTATTGCGTGTTACACGAAAACATAAACGAAACATTTCTCTTGCTGTTGATGGCCCCAAAGGCCCTTATCACGTCATTAAGCCCGGCATTTTTGAACTAGCAAAACTTACAAATAATCCCATTTATGTTGCGGGCGTTTCTTGTGACCGCTCTTGGCTTTTTAAAAAAGCTTGGAACAAAGCTTTTTTACCAAAGCCTTTTGCAAAAGTAGCCATTTATTGGCAAGGGCCTTTTTTTCTTCCAAAAGAATTCACAGACATCCGAGACTCACGTCTTGCTGATCAACTCAATGAACAGTTTGATATTGCAAAGCAACAAGCCACCAAACTCATTGCGAATCCCAAATCCTAGTAATAACATAACGCGGAATCAACTTTTTTTCATCATCCGTTTACCGTTTTCTATAACGTCACCAAGGGGAATGATCGTGCATTTAATTCGCAACTTCGGCTTTGTTTTTATATTTTTAGGAACCCTCTTCTTTTTACAAACTTCAAACTTATTGGCCTCTGATCAAAACAAAACCGCCGTCGACAAACCTCAGTTTTTCTCTTCTAAAAACAACCCCCTCCAGCCCGTTCGAACAGACTCGCCAAGAGACACAATGCGAACCTTTATGGAGGCCATGGAGCAATACCGCCTTGGAATTGAAAGCGGTAATAAAAAACTTAAAAACAAAATAAACGATGCTGTCCGTTGTCTTAATCTCGAAAGCACTCCCTATTTATTAAGAAAAGACGCGGGACGAGAGGCTGCCATTTTTTTAAAGGAAGTCATTGATCGAATCATCGTTATCGATTACGAAAAAATACCTGAAACGGCAGAAGAACTTGGATCGCCCTTTTGGCGTCTTAAAAACACAGAAATCTCAATTGGAAAAGTTGAAACTGGCGATCGCATGGGCGAATGGCTCTTTCGTCCTGATTCAACCTATAGAGCACGAGAGTTCTATGAAACCGTAAAGCATCTGAACTATCTGCCCGGAACAGGTGGAGGAGCTCACTATAAAAAATCGATGCTCGATCAAGTGATTCCCGCATGGGCACAAAATCAAATTTTAGGATTCTATCATTGGCAATGGATGGGGCTATTAACAGCCATTTTTTTGGGCTTTATTTTTAAATCATTTGTTCAATTTATCATTCGCCTCATCAGACGCTTTGCTGAAAAAACAAAAACAAATTGGGACGTTCGCCTTATCGAGGTTGTTGAAAGACCTATTGCCCTCATCTCTGCTGTTGCTGTTTGGTTTGTTTTTGTACAAGTCTTGCGTTTTGAAGGCGTCATTAAAACCGTTCTTTTGATCTCTTTGCAATTGGTTTTAAGTTTTGCCTTTATTCGACTTGCTTATTTGCTCACTCAATTATTTGGAGATTTTCTCAAAAGCCGATCTAAAGATTCACGCTTCCCTGTTGATGATCAATTGGTGCCCCTAATCAATAAAACCCTACGCGTTTTTGTTGTTGTTATTGGTTGTTTACTTATGATTCAAAACCTTGGAATTAATATCATGTCTCTTCTTGCCGGTCTTGGACTTGGTGGTTTAGCTTTTGCTTTAGCGGCTAAAGACACCGCTGCAAACCTCTTTGGCTCAATTATGATTTTTCTTGATAAACCTTGTAAGGTCGGAGACTGGATCAAAGTCGATGCCGTCGAGGGCACCATCGAAGAGATCGGTTTTCGATCCACTCGCATGCGCACATTTTACAATTCATTGATTTCTGTTCCCAATAGCGTATTAGCTACCGCCAACATTGATAACATGGGAGCTCGCCAATTTCGAAGAGTTAAAACTGTTTTAGGTGTTGCTTATGATACGCCACCAGAAAAAATGGAAGCGTTCTTAGCCGGTATTATCAATATAATCGAAAATAATCCTTTCACTAGAAAAGACTATTATCATGTGGTTTTTAATGACTACGCTGACTGCAGCTTAAATATCCTTGTGTATTTTTTTCTTAAAGTTCCTGATTGGGCAGCCGAGTTAGTTGAACGCCAAAACATTTTTTTAGAAATTCACAGACTCGCACACGAACTCGATGTCGAATTTGCCTTCCCCACTCAAACCCTTCATGTTGGAAGTTTTCCTGAAAAACTACCTCTTCGAACTCCCACTCATTATTCAGTGGAAGAGCTTGAAAAAAAAGCTGAACAATTCAGTCACGGAAGCGCCTTTGCTCGCCCTAATGGCTTGGGCATTTACAATCCCCCTTTCAAACAAAAATCAAAACACACAGAAGATTTGCCCTAAGGGAGTATAGCCACAACCAAATAGATTTAGCATTTAAATCCTCTTTCAAAACAACCGCTATCAACACACCAAGCAATGTTGCGGGGCAACACTTTACCAAACTCATTGCGAATCCTGAATCGTAGTAATAACATAAACTATGACACGGCTGGGCGCCAAACCAAGGAAGGAACTATGATAAAAATCGGACTCATTTTATTTTCAATTTATCTCTTTGCCACTGCTGTTCAGGCCAATGAAATTCTTGCCACTGTTGGACAATCTAAAATTACACTCAAAGACTTCAATGAAAAATACGAATTGGTTAAATCTCAATCTGTCGTTGCTCCCCCTCCAAAACCCCTCTTTTTAGAAGATCTCATTCGCTATGAAATCGGATTACAAGAGGCCAAAAAGAAACAAATCATTAAAAACCCAAAAGTCCAAGATCGAATCAATCAAGAGCTTTACAAATCCCTTATTGAGCTTGAAATTGGCAAACAAGTTGAGGCCTTAAGAGATAAAATCACGGAACAAGAAATGAAAAATTGGTATAGAAAAAATCCAGCAGTTCGCACAAGTCATATTCTTATTCAATTTAAACCCGACGCAAACCCTAAAGAAAAGGCCGCGGCAAAAGCAAGAGCGCAAGAAATTTATAACGAGGTTAAGGTGAGCAAACGCCCCTTTGCAGACCTTGTAAAACTCTATTCAGATGACACTTTGAGCAAAAAAAATGGGGGTGATATCGGCTATCAAACGATCATTACGCTTCATCCCAATTATTACAACGCCGCAAGACGGCTAAAACCCAATCAAATCAGCCCCTTAGTTGAAACAACTTTTGGGTTTCATATTATTCAGTTTATAAAAAATCAACCCTATAATGAAGCAAACAAGAGTCAAATTCATTCTGCTGTTTTTAATGAAAAACGAAAAGAAATTTTTGACCGCTATTTTGCTCAATTGAAGAAAAATTATCCAATAAAAATTCATAAAAAGAATTTTTAAAACTCTTTTAAATTTTTAAAGACCTTAAAAGAGATCTTTGATATACCCCCTTTATGCACACAAAACATTTAAAATTTATTTTTTTAATTTTATCTTTTCTTTTGTTTATTTCTTGTTCTTCACAAAATGAAAAATTACAAAAAGAAGTCGCAATTAAAATTGGTCAGCGTATAATGACTGTCAAAGAGTTTTCAGAAGTTTTAGCTGAAAAAATCAAAGCTTATGATGCTCTTTCTGCTAAAAATCCAAGCGTTATTCTTCGTGCAAAAAATGAAATTATTCGTGATTTTATCATTCAATCTTTAACCTTAAACTGGGCAAAAACAAATAACCTTTCCCTTTCTGAATCTGAAATCAATAAAAGCATCGACGAAGTCCGTGCACAATACCCAAACGACCTTGCTTTTCGCCAAGCGCTCGCCGAACAAAACCTCTCTTACGATCGCTGGAGACAAAATCTAATCAAATCCTTAACTGAAAAATTAATTCAAACAAAGCTTTTTTCTGACAAGAACACAGTCACTGAAGACGAACTCAAACAATATTACAATGACCATCGTTCTGACTTTCGGCATGGCAATCAAGTTTATTTAAGACAAATTCTTTTAAATAAAGAGTCCGCTGCAAATCTTGTACACAAAGCCTTGAGCAAGGGAAGCTCTTTTGAAAATCTTGCTAACAAGTATTCTATTGCTCCAGAAGCCAATCAAGGTGGCTTATTGGGATGGGTTGACATTGATGAATCAAGTGTTTTTAAAGA
>CAYMLA010000128.1:6919-7266 GCA_964390785.1 uncultured Bdellovibrionales bacterium
GAAAATTTAGCTCTGTCATTAAAAGCCCCTATGGATTTCACATCTTTAAAGTCATAAAAAAACGTGAAGCTGGATTTAAATCGTTTGAAGACATTAAATCCAATATTAAACAAAAGCTTTTAAGCCAAAAGGAGCGTGAATCTTATGATCAATGGCTTAAAGAACAAATTTCTAATTTAAAAATATATAAAAATGACGAATTAATAGATTCTCTTATCATTGAAACTCGAGGTTAACCGTGTTTTATTTAAAAAATTCTTTTTTCTTAATTATTCTTTTTTGTTTTACCATTTATGCTCAAGAAAAACCAATCGATATCCCCTCTTCAAAACCAGAAAGTCCTTCTG
>CAYMLA010000129.1:0-5230 GCA_964390785.1 uncultured Bdellovibrionales bacterium
AGTATTTTTTTGCTTTATTTTGCAGGCACTATTTAGTGGATGGTCAGAAATAAGAAAAGTAGCTGTTGACAGTTTGATTTATTTTTATATGGAAATGAGATAGAGAGGGGCTTAAAATAAACCCCTCTCTAAGTCTTTTGAATTAATGGTTTTCTTCTGTTTTTTTAGAAGATTGAATGAGTTTTGTAAAAAAATTAGATTTTCCTTCACCAATTTCAATTTTACGAGCTTGTTTTGCTTTAGCTTTTGGTAGAGCAACACTTAAAACACCATTTTCAAAATTAGCTTCAATGCTTTCTGGATCAACGGATTCAGGTAAGTTGAAAGAGCGTTTGTATGTTCCATATGTGCGTTCATAATAACTTTCAGCACCATCATTTTGATTTAATTCGTTTCTTCTTTCTCCTGAAATCGTTAAAATACCATTGTTGACTTCAATATTTACATCTGATTTTTTAACACCAGGCAAGTCAACATTGACAATAAAGTGTGATTTTGTTTCAGTAATGTCACATGCTGGGCTAAAGTCTTTTTGGTGATCTAATGGTCGATTCCAAGCATTAAAAAATTCATCCATGTAACGTTCAATATCTGTGAAAGAAGATGAACTATTGTTTCTAACTTTTGTCCATGGCGTAATTTGGTATCTCATATAAACCTCCTTTTAAAATTAAAAATTTTAATGAGTGGCTGCTGCAAAACAGTCACTCAATTAAATTATTTTATAATTAATTTTGTTGTTTTGATAAAATCATTTATCAATGTAAAAATGGGGTTGAAATCTGAGTTGTCAAGATTTCATGTCATGAAAATTTTCAATAAAATAAGTTACTTGGTGATCTTGACAGAAAGAAATGAATTGTCAAATTTTATCGTTTTTTGCTTTAGAGTTTTCAAACGTAACTTTTCTGCGTTTTTTAAAAAAGTTACAGTCGAAGACTCTAAAACAAAATATTAAGAATAATCATTTTGTTCCGATATATATATTGTTAAAGGTAAGTTTAACAAATTGTCGAGGAACCATAGTGTATTTTCAGCGAGTGTTTTTGGCAGCATTATTGTCGGCATCAGGTTTTGCAGGAACCTTTTACTGGTATTATTTTATTTCTATCTCACACATCAGTTTTTCGAATAATGAAGAGCCTATTGCTGTTTTAAAGAGCGCAATAAATGATGTGCATCGTAAGCCAACAAATCGAGTGATTTGGCAATTAATTGGTCGAGGGGAACCTATATATCCAGGTGAGGCAATTCGAACTCAAGAGATTTCAGGGGCAACAATTGAATTTATTGACTCTGGAAATGTTTTAGAAATGGAGTCTGATTCTTTGGTTGTTGTAGAAAAGGCAGAGGGAGAGGTTTCTTTGGACTTACTTGGAGGAAGCTTATTTGTGACTTCAAACAAAGATCGTTCAAGTGAAGGAAATCAGTTGATTCTTCGATCTGGAAAAAATCGAATTGATTTAACTCATGCCGATGTTAGTTTGAATAAAATGGGATCAAAGAGTTTGGATATGGAAGTTGTTAAAGGGGCTGCACAAATTGAAGTTAATGGTAAGTCTCAAACCGTTACAAAGGGAAGTGCAGGGACAATTTCTGAAAATGATCTCAGTATCAGTGAACAACTGATAAAAGTGATTTCTCCAGGCCCTTTTGATAAGATTTATATGGTTCCTAAGGGAAAAAACCAAACTCATTTTCAGTGGGAACCAATCAATAAAGATTTTGAAATAGTCTTAGAGATCGGAACAACCAGAAAAAATTTAACATCAGAGCAAGGAGTGATTGCAAAATCAAGTTTGGGTCATCTCAGTGTTCCTTTAAAAATGGGGCGTTATTATTGGCGTCTTGTTGCTTTGAATAAGGCAGATAAAAAGCAAGTTATTGCGAGAACTCCTGTTTATAGATTAATTATTGATCCAAGAGTTCCTCCTGTACTATTAAATCCAGAAAACAAATCTAAAGTTACAATTAAGCCAGATGAAAAAATTGATTTTTCCTGGTTAAGTCGAAATGAATTTTCGTATTATTTTTTTGAATTATCATCTGATCCAAAGTTTAAATCAGTTTTGCATAAAGCATCTATTCCTAGTGGGGAAAATCATTTAGAGTTTTTCCTTCAAACGAAAGGGAAGTATTATTGGAGAATTAGTGGCGTGTTGCCTAATGAGAAGTCGCCTGTTAGTTCTGATGTTAATCAATTTTTGTTTGATGTTCAAAAAAATCTTGAAGCCCCAAGTTTGATTTATCCAATCGGACAAATTAACATTTCGTTTGCTGAAGTTCAAGAAAGTGGGATAATTTTTGATTGGGAAAAAGTTAATGGAGCTATAGGTTATGAAATTACTGTCGAACCGTTTTCTCCAGGAAGTACAAAGTTAAATGAAAAAGCTTTGGTGCGAAAAGTTCGTTCAAGTAGTTTTAGACTTAAAAATATCAAGCCAGGTCAATATCGATGGTGGGTCAATAGTTTAGGGGATAATGATGAAAAGTCACCACCTTCAAAAATGTCAGGCTTTATTGTAGAAACTCAGGAAAGATTGTCTTGGGAGTATCCGAGTGAAGAAACCAATCAGTTTTTCTATGCGACATCGTTTCCTTATATCCAATTAAAATGGGAAAAGGCTCCTAAGGAAGCCACCTCATGGATTTTGAAGTATTCCTTATCGGATAGAGATGTGGAGAGATTGAAAGGAAAAAAATTACTTAAAAACGAGTTTAAATCCAAGCTTGAAAAACCTGGATTTTATAGTTTTTATGTTGAGGCCTTGAATGAAAAAGGACAGATTATTGCTAAAACCAATGTTCGTTCAATTGAAATTCTTCAGGAACCTTTATTGCCAGCCCCTCAGTTGTTAAAGGAATTTCAAACCCAAATGACGGCTCATCCTGATGGATCTATTGATTTCTCATGGGAAAAAGTAAAAGGAGCGAAGGCTTATTTGGTTCAGGTTCAAGGGGGGGCTAAAAACACAACAAAATCATTTAAGTTTGATTCAGAGAAAGCTCAATTGCAAAAATTATTTCCAGGTGAGTACGTGTTTAGTTTGTCATCCGTTGATGAAAAAAACAGGAAAGGGCCATTTGGAGATTCATATAAGTTAATTGTTCCATCGAACAGTGATATTGATGCGCCTAATTTAAAGAAAATTCGTGTCAAATAGTGGCTGCTGAAAAACAGCCAACTTTTTCAGCAGCCACTTTTTTTAAATGGTAGTGGTTTGTTGAATTTGATTAAAATCAAGATCTTTATAAGCGTCGCAACGAGAACAGAGGTGAATGTCTTTTCTGTTTCCATGGGATAAAAGATCGCGGTGTTTTTGCATTGTTAGACCATTCCAGATATCAAGAATGTTTTCGGTCTTAACGTCTCCCATAATGGCACGTTCGGCATAATCCCAACAACACAAGGTGACACGCCCATCGACATAAACAAAGGTTTCATCTAAAATTTTTAAACACGCTTGAGTGATGGATTCTGTTTGACCTTCCCAAGGATAGCGATAGAGATCGGTAAAGACCACTTTTGCTCCTTTGTCTTCCCAAAAGGTTTTGTATTGAATTTGTTCTTTTTCTGTTCCTGGAAAACGAATCATACGAACTTCTATATCAACAGGATAATTTTCTTTCACAGATTTTTCGACAAAATAGCCAACATTGTCGTAAACTTTGTCGAATTTAATTCCTCGTGTTTCATCAAAAGTTTCTTTTGTGATTCCATCAATGCTAAAGCGCATGGTATCAACCCCTAAATCAAGAAGGCGGTCAGTGATGTCATGGGTCATGAGTTCGCCATTGGTGTTGAATTCAACTTTTGCTGTAGGATCTGTTTTTATTTGTTTAACAACAGCAACCATTCTTTTGTCAGAAAAAGGCTCATTTAGAATAAAAGGACGATAAGTGATCCCTAGGCCTTTTGTTTCATCAAGAACTTTTTCAATGATGTTCCATTCCATGATTAATGGTCGTCTTGTGGCTTTTTTTTGGGGACAAAAATAACAGTTGGCTTGGCATATGATAGTTGTTTCAATTTGAATGTATCGAGGAAATTTTTCGTAGCGATAGATAAAGGGTTTCATGAGTGCGATCCTTTTGTGGAGTTGATATGATGAATGAGAGAAGAAACGGTAAGCTTTGTTGCCCCTCTGGTTTCGTCTAAGAAATTTCGAGCAATTTGTCCTTTTTGTTCAGCATCAGAGGGAGTTGAAAGCCAATGGTCAATGCAATTATAGAATTCGTCAGCAGAACGAACAGAACATCCAGCTTTTCGTTTGAGCAGTTCAATGGCTTCGGGTGCATTATGATAGCGAGGTCCAAATGCAATTGGAAGTTTCCAAGCCGCCGGTTCCATGACGTTATGGATTCCACCCTTTCCTGCTCCAACATAGGCTATGGTTCCAATCCTGTAGAGGTCAGCAAGTTGTCCGACTTGATCAATAAGCAAAACGTCAGATTTAAAATGAGTTTGGTCTGAGAGCGAAGAAGTGAATTCACTTAAGCGAGAAGAAGAGAGTTTAAGAGTTTTAATTTTTTCTTCTAAGTCACTCAGATGAATAGAATCAGGCTCATGAGGAACAAGAATTAAAAGCACGTTTGGGCTATACTTCATTTTTAATCTAGGCCACAATGGAAGAATGAGGGATTCATCATCTGGCCATGAGCTGCCAACAATAAGAATTTTAGAAAACTGATCTTTTAATGATTTTTGTAAAGGCGAAAAGTCTTTTTTTGAAAATTCATTTTGTCGAAATAGAACCGAATCGACACGTGTGTCGCCGGCTACTTTTAAATTGGGATGATCTGGATTTGTTTGAGCAAAACGATTTCGGTCTTCTTCAGAGACAGTGAAAATAACATCGAGTTTAGAATAGATTTTATGATAATAAAGACGAGCAAATGCTGTTGATAGACGTTTTGATTTTGCTCTTAAAGTTGCAGAGACAAGAAATAAAGGAATTTTTTTACGAGAAGCTTCATAAACAAGATTTGGCCAAATATCAAATTTAATAAAAACAATGGCTTTGGGTTGAATGAGACTTAAGGCTTTTCTTACTTGAGAAGAGAAGTCAAAAGGATAAAAACTTGTAATGGCAGCTTGTTTGTAATCTTTAACCCAATCGACTCCGGTGGGGGATGTGTGAGTCAGAAGAATTGTCCAGTCGGGATCTTGGTGTAATAATTCTTCTATAACAGGTCGTGCCTGTAAGAATTCACCAGCAGAAGACACATG
>CAYMLA010000129.1:5240-7245 GCA_964390785.1 uncultured Bdellovibrionales bacterium
TCTCTTTAGTGATATGGTTTAATGCGAATCGAGAACCCTTCCAAAATTTTAAGATTTTTTTATCAAAAATACTCAGAAGAGGAAGAAGAAAAAAAACAGCAAAAGGCAGTAGAAAAAAACGGTAAAAAAAATGAATTGTTGCCTCCTCTTTTTTTGTAAGTCTTTGATTTACTGTTAATTGCTCTTTTTTTCAAGAATTTTTTGAATCTCTTTTGAGACTTCTTTAACAGAAATGTCGCGCAAACACTTTTGAAATTCTTTATTAACACAAGGGCCTTGCCCATGTTTTGAACAAGGACGACAAGGGAGATTTCTTTCAAGGACAAGAGTTGATTTTCGCCCAGGATAACCAAAAGGAGCAGGTCCCATTAAGGCAATGGTCGGTAATCCTAATTGTTCTCCGACATGCATTAGCCCTGTGTCATTTGAGATTATAAGATCACATTGGGCAATAAGAGCGGCACTGGCTAAATAGCTCAATTGTCCGGCTTGATTGATGCAATGAGAAGAGGTCGCAATGTCTTTAATAAAATGATCATGAGGCCCGCCTAAAAAAATAAATCGCCATTGAGGATGAGAATCAACAAGGGACTTCCAGTATTCTGGTGGCCATCGTTTAAGTTCGTATGATGCTGAGGGGCTTAACGCAATAAGGGGCTTTTGAATGGAATCAAATTGAAGATGTACTTTTACGTCATTCATTGTTTTTGAATCAATAAAAATTTGAGGAGGCGTGGGAAGTTGTGTGGAAACTCCCCATTTTTGAAGGGGTTCCAGAAGAGCCCACTGACCGACAAAGGGTTTGGGGTAAAGATTAATTCCCAGTCGAAACAAAAGAAAACGGCGAAGCCTGTATTGGG
The DNA here is from genome assembly GCA_964390785.1 of uncultured Bdellovibrionales bacterium. Classification (GTDB taxonomy): domain Bacteria; phylum Bdellovibrionota; class Bdellovibrionia; order Bdellovibrionales; family CAYMLA01; genus CAYMLA01. The sequence continues at coordinate 6,101 of CAYMLA010000129.1, forward strand.
AACGTCGAATAAATTGAATTCTTTTGAATAAACCAAACAGACCAAGGGGACCATTTAAACACCAACAGATCAGATGAGAACGAGTGTTATTGTGTGCGTCATAAATATGAGTGAAGTTTTCTTTTTTGAGTTCTTGAATCATATTTAATAAACCTTTGATGCCTGTTTTTCGATCAAGAGCCCAAATTTTTGATACTCCCTTGTGGTTGCTTATGAGATCGGCATAATCTTTACGCGTTATCCAATGAATTTCAGCATGATCAAAAGCTTGATGGAGGTTGGTGGGTAAGCTTAAACACTGAATGATATCACCAAAACTTGAGAAACGAATAATTAAAATTTTGACATGATTTTTTGTCGATTTCATATCTCGGACTCCACTTTGTTTTGGCTACAAAGGTATTTTAGTCCTTTTGCAGCAGCCACTAAGTTGTGGCCGCTGCAAAACAGCCAATTTGCAGCAGCCACTAAGTTAGCTTAAAAATTTAAAATTTCAAGATTAATTCTAGATTATCCAGTCATTTTTTCTGGAAGTTCGATGATATTTTTTTTAAGTTCTTCTGTCCATTCTTCCATTAAGGGAAGAATTTTAGAATAAGGCTGTGGTTTTTCGCTGGTGCCGAGAAGAAGTGCAAAGGTTGAGTTTGAATAATTTAGGGGCATAATGGTGATTGACGGGGGAATGATTCTGCCATTCCAAAGAGTAAAAAACAATTCATTGATGTCATTGAGAGAAATTGGTCCATGAAAAGGTTTTTGTGTTTTATAAGGAATTTGAAAAATACTGGGTTCTTTTAATGAAAAGGATCTCTTTGTTTTTCCAGCTAAAGGAGTCCAATATTTATTCCATGCCCAAGGTTTGACAGCCTGATCTTCAATTTTTAAAAGAATGCATTGTTTATAGTAAGCTCTCATTTTTTTAAAGGTGGGAAAGGCTTTTTGAGAAAATTCCGGATAGAGGTTTTCTGCATTTTGAAGAGGATAAGCGGAGTCTTCTTCGATGCTCAATTCCGGGTCTTCAGGAAATGAAGGGGGAGCTGATTTTGAGTCAAGTTGCAATAATTTTTGATACCATTGTTCAATATCATTTGGGTGCGCTATGACTAATTGTATTTTGCAAGGCAATTGAGGAGCGCAAGAAGGAT
>CAYMLA010000130.1:0-7232 GCA_964390785.1 uncultured Bdellovibrionales bacterium
TTCGCTCAAATCTCACTGCGACGCACTTAATGTACGACTCGTTCGATTTGAACTCGCGCGCCTCAAATTTGACTCTTTTGCAACAGCCACTAAATAAGGAGTTTATTGGGTTGATAAGATTATTTGGCTTCTGATAGACACTTAGGTCTTGTTTCTTAGGGGCAGAGATTTACGAACAGGTCTAATTCTTGTACTCTATATATTGAGAAGTGCTTTGACTTATTCAAGGCATTTAAAATCAAGGAGTGATTTAAAAATGCGTAAAGGAACATTATTTATCGTGATGAGCCTGTTTTTTGTATTTGTTTTTGAACTTAATCCTGTTTTAGCTTCTGAAAAAAACAAATCTTATAATCAAGCAACAAAACTAAACAAGGTTTCTCAAAAAGCTTCAGCAAAAAAACACAAAAAGGTGACCAAAAAATCACGACATTTATCTCAAAAACAAGCATCCAATAAATCATTGAAGCTGAAAGAATTTCGCCTTCTTAAAAAAGGTGAATTTAAACGTCTTTCAAAATTAAATCAAATTATTTACTTAATTGCCTATCGTGAATTTGTTGTTCAATTTGCGAATGATTTGAGACAAAAAGGAAAAAAAACAGCATTGAATCAAAAAAAGAATCACTACTCTTTTTTTGATTTTTTGATTTGTAGATTAAATGCTCAGTCGGCAAGTGCTGGTCTTTGTATGAATAATGGGATTGCTATTCAGTTAACTGAGCCATGTATATCTCCGCATTATGATTTTGATACTACTGAAATTGCAAGTAGTTTTGGTATTACTTATAATTGTGGAGCGGGGGAGCGTCCGTGTTCATTGGTATTCGGTGTTGATAACGAAAATAAGGGGTTTTGTTCACCAAATAACACAAACACTTGTGCAGAGAAGTCTAGTCGAATTGGGGGAAGCAATGTTGGAAGCTTAAGTAATTTGTATAAATTGAGGGGCGAATGTCAAAGTGATTCGACTACTGTAGATGGAGTTGATTGTTCAAAATTGCGTCTCATTATGGATAATCCAGATACTCCAAATTCGTTTGATCAACAAATTTCAAAAGCTAGAGAATTTTGTTCTACTAGAAATAATTGGAATATATGTCAAAATGGAATTACGAAGGCTCAAAGTGCTTATAACGAATTAGCTGGTTCGGTTTCTTCGCCTTCAAAAACAGGCAGTTCGAAGCTTGGAATTGATTGTTTTACAGAAGCCATTGAGTGGTCTGAGAAAAAAAGGGGCAATTCAGATTTTAAACTTAATTTGAGATGGAAGAAATTAATTGAATTAGCCTCTAATAGCAATAAATGTAAAGAATTTGGTAGAGATATGAGGCAATTATATCAATTGTTTGGTTATTGTGGAACAAAATCAGAATTTGCATTAGAACAACTTCCTCAAGAGGTGAGTGAGCCATTATCAAAGCGTCAGAATAATAACAATATTGAATCATTAGAGAGAAGGTGGACGGCATATGAGGCGTTTCTTGGATTATCTAATCTTGATGAGGAAGATAAAATATTTGCGAGAAGCAAGGCTCAAGAAATTAAAGATGAGATCAGTCGTTTAAGGGGTTTGTCTATTTATCTGGATTTGCCAGATGGTTCTAATGATGATTTATCTAATGAGTTTAAAAATACTTTTGGAGTTCAACCCGAATTAGTTGAGGAGTTGTTTTGCGAATCTTTAGATGCTCAGGCGTTTGCAGAAAAAGTTTTAGAAAAAATTGGAAAGGTAACTACAAACGCTCATTTGGATTTTAAAGCTTGCTTGAGTGACAGTATTGGTTATAAGGTGACTGAATCAGGAGCAACAAATTTAGCTGAAACTTACACAGAAAAATCTAATTTTTTTCGAGATCAGTGTCAGTGGGTTGAATGGGTAAATTTGGACCCTTCAGGCTTATTAAGGTTAGTTCAATCTGCAAATTCTAATGACAAACAACCTGTAATGATGATTTCAAGCCGCAATGACAATCCAAATGAATGTTTTGTTATTGATCGACTTGATCGTGATAGATTGTATTTTAAGTCATTTTCAGGTGAACAACGGTTTACTCAGTTAGCAGAAGATAGTAAAGTTAAAGCGTATACATTGTCTTGTGAGGGCGGAGCGGGTGATCAATCAATAAGAAAAGCTCGTGAAAATGAACCAATTTCTCCTCAACGAGCAACGCAGTAAAAGTTGTTTGGTTTAAGATAATTTAGAAAGGCTAAAGTGTAGAACGGATGAATAATAAGAGTATTAGTTGTGTATTTTTAATAATAACAAGTTGTTTGATGTTGTTTTATTCATCTCAGGTTTTTGGAATTTCATCTTGTAATCAATTGAGTGCAGGGGTTTATGAGTTAACTGGTGATTTGAATGTTAGAAATTTCCAATTAGGAGCACATGCTTATTCTCAGGATAGAACTAATGTTGTAGGGACTCTTCCATTAGGAACTCGCGTTCAATTTGTTGGAGGAGCTTATCTAGATTATCGGGGTGGGAATAAGGGGTGTTTTGTTAAAATCAATTTAATTGATGATGAAACATTTAATAGAGGCAATGCGCAGTATAAAGAAACTTTTGATAAGTGCAATCAGTCTTCAACAGCTATTGAATGTGGAATGTATTATTCATTTGAAAATCCTTTTGTTAAACGGGTTGACGATAAATATATTCAAGAGACGTTGGAAACAATTGATCAAACAAATAGAACGTTAAGGCAAGACTTATCAGGAGCTTGTTCTGATAATGAATGTTCAAGTCATAATGCTGGAAATAGTAAGCCAGAAGAAGAATTGGATGGCAATATAGAAATTGAGAAAAAAAGATCTAGTCTTTTGCATGCAAGCTTTCAGGGAGGATTAAATGGGTGTCGTCAACATTGTCAAAATCATTACTCCTCTGACAGTCAATGTGAGGCTTATTGCGATCAGATTAAGGATTGTGCGAATAGATGTAAAACAAGTGATATCGTTGAGAGATGTAAGTCGAGTGGGCCTAAGCATGATGAAGCCTGTGTTGCAAGTGATGATTATAAGTGTTCTCCTTTTTCTGCTACACAGGGAGTTCATTTTGGAGAAAGCAGTCGCGTGGCCGTTGTAAAAAATCATCTTACTAAAATCATGGATGAAGTGTTTGCTGATGAAAAGTTTGCCTCCTTAAAGAAGTTGAAAGGCGATTCGAGTCCAGAGTATCTTGCAAATTATTTTATTTGTTACACAAAAGTTGTTGAAAATTCTACTTATGAGCCTATTAATAGAGCGAACGATAAGAATCGTTTATGTCAGTACACAGCATTTGGTATTGGGCAAATTCTAAGGTCATCATTTCATGATGTTTTTGGATTAAATCAAGGATTGAGTCGTTGTTTTAATACACCAATAGGGGATTCACAAAACTGTAGAGGGTCTGCGCCTCAGCGTTATCGAAGTGAGTTGTTGAGCAATAAGTATCGTGGTTTAACGCCAAATCAATTGTATGATTTGCAGGCCTTTGATGTTGATTTGCAATTGCGTTCAATGGTTGGAATTTGGTTAAATATGTATGAATATGATCGTGAAGGTGATTTTATTGGAGCTTGGGATAGATATAGGGGGCACGAGAGGGGTACCTTTGCTTTGGATTTTTTAGGGCATACAAATAGAAAGACAAGTGGGATGAGTCGAAGTCAAAAAATTGAAGCAGGTAAAAGTGAGCTGGATGAATGTGCAACAAGTGGTTATGAAAATTATAAAAAGAGAAAATTGAAATAAGAGTAGTCATTATTTAAAGCATGAGGGGTTTGTGAGAAACTTTTTTTTATTTTTGTGGAGTGTTTTTTTTGTGATTCCTGTATGGTCTTCGTGGGAAACGGCAGATGAGTTTGATGCAAGCAAGCGGACTGAATATGTTTATAACAAAAAACAATGGAATTATAAAAGACAAGTTAATTTTGAATTAGGTAAAAACCGTATTTTGCTTTACACCAATCAAAAAAAGCCTGAAATTATTTTTGAAGTCGAAGATTATTTAATGGGAAGTGATGTGAAAACGATGCTTCAGTTTGAGGGCATCGAAAGGCCTTTTTTTATATTTCGTTGGGCAAGTAGTGTTCGAGGTCAAACAATAATGATTTTTGATCCATTGGGTTTTAATCAATGTTCAAACATCAAAAAAGAGAAATTTTCAAAACCGTTTGTTTGGTTAAAATCGGACACTGTGATTTCATTTGATCTTTTAAAAGATAAGATTACGTTTAACAAAGCGGGAGGTAAAAAAGTCTCTTGGAAACCGTGTGAGAGTCTACAAAATAAATTGTTTTAATCTCCTGTAATCACTTTTTTTGTTTCATAATCATATTGAGAACCCATCAAGCTGTGTGGAATGGAGTACATTGCAATCAGTCCAATGCTGGCTATAATGATAGTCCAGCGATTATAACTTGATTTTTTAAAATTAAACGCAATTGCAATCATGAAAAGGAGGAATGCAAAAAGAAGTTTATTATCTGTTAAATCCCATCCAAAGGGAATTCCTGACCAGTAAATTCCAAAAGCTTGTTTTTGAACAATAGGACCCAAAACAAGTCCGCCAAAAAATAGAAATCCTGTTGTGATAAAGCTGAGAGTCCGAATGGATTGAGTTCGGAACAGGGCTTCAACTCCAGAGAGGGAAGCCATCATTAAGGCTAAAAACATGAAAACAATGTGAGGGATTAGAATCCAAGCAGAAACAGCTCCTTTAAAGCGAATAAGAATCGGTTCATTTGCATTTGCAAGAGTTAGAATTTTTTTATTTGGGTCAATAATTTTAATATAATATTGAAGTTTTCCTGCTGGCGGTTGGGCAGGGAGTTTTGCCATAACAACCGAGGAGTCCTCTTCTTTGGGGAGCATTTCAAGTGGAGTCCAAGGGTCTGAAGTTGGATATCGTTTATAAAACACAGTGATTGTCAATGGGGTGTTTGTTTGGGGGATTTTGAGTTCAATCGGAGCATCATAGGAACTGTTATGAGAACGAATTAATTTTGCATTAAAGCTTTGTCCTGCAATGAAGTAGTGAATTCGTTTGGGATGTGTGGGACCTGTTATCCTTTGATAAAGAATGGCCGTAAATGTAATTAAAAGAGCAATAGGGATTGAATAACGAAAACAAGATTTAATCAAAATCTTCATAGAAAAGTCCTTAATCAGAGTCGAGAATCAGGAATAAGATCAAAAGTCAGTGTTTGATCGTCACGAACGATGGTGATTTTCACTTTTTGTTTTGGAGTGAGTGTTTTTAAACAATAAACGTAGTCATATATATTTTCAATGTCTTTATCGGCAAGTTTTATAATGCGATCACCTTTAGTTAAGCCAATTTTTGAAGCAGGGCTTCCGGGTTTTACACCTGAAAGAGTAACCCCTTTGTTTTGTAAGTTTTGATTTCCAGAGTAGTGGGGAATGGTGCCGAGGTAAACTCGAAATTGACGTTGACCAGACCTTGTTGTTGCAGCAGGAGAAACACCTTCAACTTTTTGGTGAGTTAAACTTGTTTTTTCATTGAGTATTTTAAAAATCAATTGATAGATGAACTGAGTTGTTTTCTCAAGGCCGCCAAAGTGAATTGTTTCAATCGTATCTCTTGTTGTGTGATATTGGTCATGGGTTCCTGTAAAAAAGTTGAGTGTTGGGACATCGGCGAGATAGAAAGATAAAGCATCTGAGGGGATAAAGGGATCGTTATGAATTGTGGTATGAAGATCAGTGGAAATGGTTTTCAAGACAGAGTTCCATTCAGGGCTTGATTGGACTCCTTGAATGATTAGTGATTGGTCAAGACGTCCGATCATATCCATGTTTAAATAAGCTATTTTTTTTAAACCATTAAATTCTTGAGTAAAGTGTTGTGAGCCGAGTAATCCCAGTTCTTCTCCTGTCCAAATGGCAAATAAAACATTGTATTGAGGCGTAAAAATTTTGGTTTTATAGGCGTGTGTGAGTTTGTGTGCTATCTCCATTAAGGCAGAAACACCAGACGCATTATCGTCAGCACCAAAGTGAATGGATGTTAATTTTAAATCGTCTTCAGTTGATAAAGATGTTCCGGTTAAACCTGTTCCTAGGTGATCTCCATGAGCACCAATGATGAGGGTTTGTGCATCGGGGTTTACAGTAAGACTGGCTAAAACGTTTCGTGCGGTTTCTTTTTTGTGTTTGAGATTGATTTGGGTGTTTAAGGAAATTTTTAAGTGACGAGGTTTAAAGGTTTCGTTTTGATCGATTTGGGTTTGAATTATTTTTAATTTTTTTGAGGATATGCCCAAAAGGGTTTGTCCCAATTGATCGCTAATCGAAATGACGGGCAAACTTAAAGTTGTGGCGGAGCCTTCAAATTGAAGCTTTTCAAGTTGAGAGCGTGCGTGGGAGTTTGGTCCACTCATAATGAGGACTCCTTTGGCACCTAAATTTTTGGCTAACGTGGCTTTGTGTTGCAGTTTTGCGTAGAGATTCAGTTGTTGTTTTCGTTTTTCATTTAATTTTTCAGGGATAAATCGAAAAATCAAAACCCATTTATTTTTTACATCAAGATTTTTATATGAGTTGTATTCTTTTTGATTACTTTCGGCGGGGGCTTTGATTCCATATCCTGCAAAAACAATGTCTTCTGTAGAAAAAATTCCAGAATGGGAAAAAGAAACAGGAATCCAGTCTTTTTTAAGAATCCAATTTTTTTTAGAATTTTTTATTTGAGTTTGAAGTTGGTTGTTTTCTCCAAGCTCAACAGAAGAAATAAATTCAAAGGATTGAAAAAAATTTTCTTTTGTTTTTAATCCAGTCAGTCCCATCGATTTAAAGTGTCGAGCCAAAAAGTGAGTGTAAACTTTTTCTTCAGGACTTCCTGTCATTCGACCTCGCATGTCGGCTGAGGATAAAAAAGAAAGGTAAGATTTTAAATCATTTTGACTGATCTTAGGTGAAAATGAATCAAAAGAATTAAGGCAATGTCGTTCTGACTTATTTTTGTTTATACATTGATTTTCATATTCAAATCCATCAGTAAAAGAATCTTTAAGTGTTGATTGGCATCCGAAAGTAAAAAACAATAGGGTGATAAATAAAAAAAATAATTGAGACATAAGGTTAACCTCATTTCTTTACTTGCTTTTTTGGGTGGGAGGCATGGGGATAAAATCGAGAGCGGTTTTACTGATATTAAGATCTTTTCTATATTCGGTGCTCATTAAAAATCCTTTTTTTTTGGGGAAATAAACAATGGCTTCCTG
>CAYMLA010000131.1:0-7229 GCA_964390785.1 uncultured Bdellovibrionales bacterium
ACGATGTTGATGGAATTATAATTCCAGGTGGATTTTCCTACGGAGATTATTTGAGAGCGGGAGCTTTGGCTGCTCGTGCTCCTGTTATGAAATCTGTTATTGAGGCCGCCAATAAAGGTGTTCCCATATTAGGAATTTGTAATGGGTTTCAAATTCTTTGTGAATGTGGTTTGCTTCCTGGGGCATTGGTGAAAAATAATGGACTTCGATTTATAGACAAATTTGTTCATTTAAAAATGAATTCAAGCAATCCTTTTTGGGGAAAAAAGTATAAACTTAATGACTCGATTTGTCTTCCAATTGCTCATGGTGAAGGCCGTTATTTTGCAAGCCAAGAAGATTTAAATGAGATGTATGAAAATGATCAAATTTGGTGGACATACGAAAATAATCCAAATGGCTCTGTTAAAGATGTTGCTGGAGTTATGAATAAGAAAAAAAATGTTGCTGCATTAATGCCCCATCCAGAAAGAGCTATTTTTGAATGGATGGGCGAGACTGATGGATTGCCTTTTTTTCATTGGTAGAATTTTTAATTTGGTTTTCTATAAGGAGAGAAGTTTTGGATTTAAAAAATAAGTTAAGTTATTATCGTTTATCTCAAGAGGAATACCAAGAGATTTGTTTGCGATTGGGTCGTGAACCCAAGGGAGTTGAGTGGGCATTATTTTCTGCTTTGTGGAGTGAACACTGTAGTTATAAAAGCTCTAAAATTCATCTTAAAAAATTATTCAATCAATCAGAACGAGTCTTAGAAGCCTTTGGTGAGAATGCTGGAGTGGTTGATTTAGGCCAAGGAGAGCGTGTCGCTTTTAAGATGGAAAGTCATAACCACCCAAGCTTTATTGAGCCTTATCAAGGGGCTGCAACCGGTGTGGGGGGAATTTTAAGGGATATCTTTACAATGGGAGCACGTCCAATTGCTAATGCCAATTTTTTATGTTTTGGACAACCGCATGCTGATCGCATGTCTCATCTTGTTGACGGGGTTGTTCGTGGAATTGGTGGATATGGCAATTGTGTTGGAGTTCCAACGATCACTGGTCAAACAGAATTTGATTCGAGTTATGATGAAAATATTTTAGTTAATGCAATGGCCGTTGGGCTTTTTCGTCCAGGAGAAGGTGTTTTTCTTTCAAAAGCAAAAGGGACGGGAAATTGGGTTGTCTATGTCGGAGCAAAAACGGGAAGAGATGGTATTCATGGTGCAAGTATGGCCAGTGAGTCTTTTGGAGACGATTCTGAAAGCAAACGCCCTACTGTTCAAATTGGTGACCCATTTTTTGAAAAGTGTTTAATTGAATCTTGTATTGAAGTTATGGCTCAAGGTTTGGTGGTTGCTATTCAGGATATGGGAGCAGCGGGTTTAACAAGTTCTACCTTTGAAATGGCTTCTAAAGGTGGAGTAGGCTTAGAGCTTCATTTGGATCAAGTTCCAATTAGAGATCAGTCGATCACAGCAGAAGAAATTTTACTTTCAGAGAGCCAAGAAAGAATGGTTATTATTTGTAATCCCATTCATTTTGAAAAATTGCAAAAGGTTTTTCATAGTTGGGGGCTGGATGCCACAAAAATTGGGACGGTTTTAGAGAACAAAAAAATGAGAATTCATTGGAAAGGTGATTTGATTTGTGAGATTGATCCTGATGTCTTGGTTGAAAATGCTCCTTGTTATGAACGGCCTTATAAAAAGTGGAAATCTCAATTTGAACATAAGGATTGGATGAGTGATGTTAAATCCATGACTCAAGAGAGTTTGCTTGAGCAACTCAGTGGAGTGCAGGGATGTTCTCGTCAATGGGTTTATGATCAGTATGATCAAAGAGTTGGGGCTTCAACTGTACGAGATGCAAGAAACAGTGTGGGAGTGATTCGTCTTCCTGATAGTGGAAGAGGGTTGGGAATTGTTTTAGGATGTAGACCTTATGTTATGCGATTTGATGCCCAAGTGGGGGGGATAGATTCTATCATCTATCCCGCCTTGGAATTGGCCAGCAAGGGTTTTGAACCTTTGGCTGTTACGGATTGTCTAAATTTTGGCAATCCCGAGAAAGAAGAAACAATGACTGAATTTGTGGCTGCTCTTGAAGGCATGAATGAAGCTTGTGAAAAAATCAATGCTCCTATTATTAGTGGTAATGTGAGTTTTTATAATGAAACTTATCACAAAAATGTAACTTCAACACCTGCAACAGGCTTAATTGGGTTAAATCCTGAAATTTCAAAATTGCCAAATGATTATTTTGTGAAAGAAAATGATTTAATTTATGTTTTAACTTTAAATCAATTGGAATTTGGAGGCTTGTCTGAAGATCTTTTGAAAAAAGAATCAATCAAAGGAAGTGGAAAGTTGAATGAAACTCAATTGGCTTTGTTGGTTCAATTTGTTAAAGAATTGGCAAGAACAACACTTCTCACTTCAACTCGATTGGTTGGTAAATTTGGTGTTCCTTATGCTTTAGCACGGATGACTTTAAATGGGATGGGGTGTGAGGTTAATGGTATTGAAAGTCGTGGATGGCTCAGGGGAGAGCGATTGTATCAAATTATTTTTACTGTTTCAAAAGACAAGGAAGAGAATTTGAAGGATTGGTTATCTAAAAATAGTCTTCAAAAGGGATTAGATAATTTAGCGATTGATTTAATTGGAAAGGTTATTCCAAGTCGATTTAAAATAGATTGTTCGTGGGATTTAAGTGTTGAAGAGATTAAGCACGCCTATACAAAGGGATGGAGGACTGTTTTTGAAAACTTGGAATGAAGAATGTGGAGTGATAGGAGTTTGGAATCATGAAGAAGCATCAAAATTAGTCTATCTTGGCCTCTATGCTATGCAACACAGAGGACAGGAATCAACGGGAATAGTCATGCTCAATGAAGAGGGACTTCATGTGCAGCATAAAGGTTTAGGTCTTGTTGCTGATGTTTTTAAAGCGGAAGAACTGGATCGTCTTCAAGGACGATGCGGAGTCGGACATGTGCGCTATTCGACAACAGGTCTTAATCAGTTGGCTAATGCTCAACCCTTAACGGCTCAATTAATGGGTGGGCCTATTGCTATTGCTCACAACGGAAATATCGTTAATTCAGAAGATCTAAGGGATCAGTTGAAAAAACAAGGAGCGATTTTTCAAGGCACTAATGATACAGAATGTTTATTGCATATGTTGGCGAGGCACCCGAGCATAGATTTGGCTCGCTCTCTGCATGATAGTTTATTGTCAATACGGGGTGCATTTAGTATGGTTGTTTTGACAAAATCACGCCTCATTGCTGCTCGTGATCCTTATGGATTTCGACCTTTGTCTTTAGCTTCTAAAGTCAATGAAAGAGGAGAAGTGGGTTATTTTGTTGCTTCCGAATCGTGTGCTTTTGATTTACTTGGTGCTAAGTATGAAAGAGAGATTCTTCCAGGGGAAATTTTAGTTATTGATAAAAATGGCATTCATTCGGAGCAATTTATTCAAACCAAAAGCAAACAAGCTCGTTGTGTTTTTGAACATATTTATTTTTCCCGTCCAGACAGCTATGTTTTTGGATTAAGTGTTTATGAAACACGTAAAGAATTTGGACGGATGCTTGCTCGTCAAAGTCAAATTGATGCAGATATGGTGATCCCAGTTCCCGATAGTGGTGTTCCTTCGGCATTGGGTTATTCTCAAGAATCAAAAATTCCTTTTGAATTAGGAATTATTAGAAATCATTACGTGGGAAGAACATTTATTCAGCCTCATCAATCCATTCGAAGTTTTGGAGTGAAAATTAAATTAAATCCTCAAAAAAGGATTTTGGCAGGAAAGAAAGTGATTGTTATTGATGATTCCATTGTGAGAGGCACAACAAGTCGAAAAATTATTCGCTTGATCCGTCAATCAGGAGCCAAAGAGGTTCATTTAAGAATTAGCTCTCCACCAACAACAGGTCCTTGTTTTTATGGAGTTGATACTCCAAGGCGGACAGAGTTAATTGCTTCTGAAAAATCGGTTGAAGAAATTAGAAAATTTGTTGAAGCAGATTCTTTAGAGTTTCTTAGTATTGAAAGTTTATCGTGTGCCCTTGGAAGTGATGCTAATCATTATTGTTCAGCATGTTTTGATGGGAATTACCCCGTTTAGATGTTTGGTGTTTTCCAATTGAAATAGAAGAGGATGGTTTGAGTGAAAAAAAAATGGCCTGTATTAAAAAAAGGAGATGTTGTTGATATTGTCGCTCCAGGTTGGAAATGTGAAAAAGTCATTGTTAAACAGGCCATTGAGTTTTTAAAAAGTTGGGGACTTGTTGCTCGATTTGATTCAAATCAATTTTCAAACGATGTTTTATTTTCAAATTCAGATCAAATCAGATTTCAATATTTAAAAAAAGCATTGCTTAATTCTCGTTCAAAAGCAATTTGGTGTGTTCGAGGGGGATCAGGGACTCATCGTCTTCTTCCTTATTTAGAAGAGCTAGAGCAGCCTTCATTGAATAAAGTCGTTATTGGAATAAGTGACATTACAACGCTCCATCATTTTTTGCTTCAACGGTGGAATTGGATTTCACTTCATGCAACGTTACTTGATCGAATTGGTCAAGGACGTGTTCCTCAATCAATATTAACTGAAATGCAAAATGTTTTATTTGGCTTAAAAAAGGAATTAATCTTTAATAACTTAAAACCACTTAATGAAAAAGCGAAACAAAACTTGTCTCTTCGTGGAGAGTTGATAGGAGGCAATTTAACTGTTTTACAAGCGAGTTTGAGTACGCCTTGGCAACTGAAGACAAAAAACAAAATTATTTTTTTTGAAGAGATTGGAGAAAGGGCTTATCGAGTTGATCGAATTTTAGTTCATTTTGAGCAAGCAGGCTTGTTCAAGAATGTTAAAGCCATTGTTTTTGGTGAATTTCTTGTTGGAAAAGAAAAATCAGGTCGAGATTTAACTCCTATTATTCTTAAGCAGTTTGCAGAAAGAATGAATTTTCCTGTTTTTAAGGGATTACAGTCCGGACATGGGAAGATTCAAAGGGTTGTGCCAATTGGTTCAAGAGCTATTTTAAGTTCGGATGATTCAGCAAGTTTAGTTGTCCAGTCAGGGGGGCAATGATGTTTCTTGGAATAAATGAATTGAGGCAAAAAATTGAATCACAGGTAATGATTCATATTCAAAGTTTGCAAATCAGAGCTTATGGATCTGGAAAGTTGATTTTAGACGAATCATTTGGAAAAAATTATCAGTATTTTGATTTGGCTTCATTAACCAAAATTTTTTTTACAACAATGGCTATTGCAAGACTTTGTGAAGAACAAAGATTAAATGTTAATGATTCAATATCTAAGTATTTAAATTGGATACCTTGGAAGGATCTTCCTGTTTCTTCTCTTTTAAATCACACGTCTGGATTGCCTTGGTGGATTCCTTTTTACACTGAAGTGGAATTAGATTTGGAATCGGAATCGGAATCGGAATCGCAATCGGATAAGAAATTTTTGCAACTTAAAGAAAGACTTATTAAGTTAGAAAAATCACAAGACAGTCAGTGTGTTTATTCAGATGTTAATTTTTGGATTCTTGGTTTTTTAATTGAGGAACTCTACCAAATGAATTTAGTCGAAATTTGGAATTATTTATTTAATCATTTGGATGATACGGATTTGCATTTTAATATTAATAATGTTTCAAAATTTTCTAAAGAAAAATATGCCCCAACGGAACATTGTCAATGGAGAAAAAAAATCATTCAAGGTGAAGTTCATGATGATAACACTTGGGCTCTTGGGGGAGTGGCGACACATGCAGGATTGTTTGGAAGCATGAATGGGGTTAGTCAGTGGGCTTTAAACTTTCGTCATTGGTTAAAAGTTGGCGGATTTGTTTCGTCTCAAATAATGAAGTCGTTTGTTCAGCGTTCAATTCCGTCTGAGTTAGGGGATTTTGGTCTTGGTTTTATGCTTCCTACTTTTGGAAAAGCATCGTGTGGTCGTTATTTTTCTCCTCAGTCATTTGGACATACAGGATTTACGGGGACATCCTTTTGGATGGACCCTGATAAGGATTTGATGATCATAATTTTAAGTAATCGAACATATCCAGATAGAAACAAAAGAGACTTTGTTCGGTTGAGACCAGTGATTCATGATTGGATTTCTCAAGCAGGAGGATTAAGTGGAGCTTAAACAAGGTATGCATGTGCATTTTATGGGAATCTGTGGAACGGCGATGGCAAGCCTTGCTGGTTTATTGCAAGAAAAAGGTTGTTTTGTTACGGGAAGCGACACTAAGGCCTATCCCCCAATGTCTGATTTGCTGAAATCTCTAGGAATTGAAATTAAAATTGGCTACGTTAAAGAAAACCTTATTCCTTCCCCCGATTTGGTGATTGTTGGCAATGTGATAATGAAAAAATATGAGGAAGCTCATTATTTGATTCATTCCAATATTCCTTATATGAGCTTGCCAGAGGCATTAAGACAATTTGTGATTGAGAACCGTCAAGCGATTGTTGTTGCTGGAACTCATGGAAAGACTTCAACCACATCAATGATGGCTTGGGTTGCAGAGCAGGCAGGTCAATTGCCTGGTTTTTTGATAGGAGGGATTCCTAAGAATTTTAATCGTTCGTTTCAACTTTCTCAGGGTGATTTTTTTGTTATTGAAGGAGACGAATATGATACAGCTTTTTTTGATAAGCAACCGAAGTTTGTTCACTATAATCCTCGCCACGTGATTTTAACAAGTGTTGAATTTGATCATGCTGATATTTATGAAAATTTAGATTCTGTCAAATCTGCTTTTATACAATTAATGAAATTAATACCCGATAATGGCACTCTTTTAGCTTTTGACGGGGATAAAAATGTTCATGAAGTTATTCAGCATGCAAAATGTAAAAATATTTATACTTATGGTAAAACAGGAGATTTTACTTATCAAGTGGTTAAGGAGTCATCCGAGGGAATAGAATTTGATGTGTATTTTCGTACTGAATGGATAGATCGTTATTCTACCGAAATGATTGGTTTGTTTAATTTGCATAATTCTTTGTCTGTTATTGCTTTAAGCACTCTTTTAGGATGGAATAAAATTCAAATTAAAAATAGTCTTTCTCGTTTTTCTGGTGTTAAACGTCGTCAAGAAGTGATTGGAGAACCGAGAGGAATTACAATTATTGAGGATTTTGCTCATCACCCAACCGCAGTAAATAAAACAATTGAGGCTGTTCAACAACGGTATGCTCCAAGGCGTGTTTTT
>CAYMLA010000132.1:0-7227 GCA_964390785.1 uncultured Bdellovibrionales bacterium
TTGTTTCTGTTGCAGACCTAAAGGGTTGGGGTTTAGATCCCGGTTTATTGGGAGGATACTTAAAAAAATGGAGACCTTTGCGTTTAGAAAATTATCAAAGAATTGGTGATTTCTTAGTTGGTGGAGACATTGAAATAGCTTCCAACGAAGAACTCAGGCAAGAGAGACTGTATTCAGTTGAGCAATATGAAACTCCATACCTTTGGAACGGGACTTCAGTTCCAACACTTGAAGATTACATTCAAACAAAAATCAGTGGAGATTTGCCCACCTACGACCCTATGGACGAAGTCTTTATGGGAGTGCAGGAAACCTGTGCGGCTCTTGCTGATCGAACTAAAGCTGTTAACAATGCTTTAAATCACAAAACAAATGAACACAGCATCGAATCCTCTTCTACGAAAGGACGATTGCCAGAAAATATTTATAATACCAATCACTATGAGTGGGAACTTTTTTCAACTCCCTCCAGAGATGTTGCTATAAAAGCTCAATTTGTAAATCTATACAAAAAAGTCAATCTCATGTTGAAGCTCTGGGATGAAAACAGCCCTCAGTTAATATTCGAAGGATCTCGTGAAGAGCTCAAATCGCTTATTCAAAATACCTATTACGAAAGCACTTCAAAATGCATCATTTCCTATCGAAATTCTAATGGTAGAAAAGTTGATATCCCTTATTTAGAATTTGTTCACGGCAGACTATTTAGAATGTCATTTGATCCTTATCACTGCCCTGAAAGAAGATGGGGAGCCCCCGAGGAATCAGAGGAGTTGCGTTCTTGTTCGTCCTCTTCACTTAAAGAGGACTGGTATCATGCTCAACAAAATTTGCGTAATCAAGTTTTTAGGGACGGAGAAAGACAAGATATGAATTTTTCTCTACAGGAGTTACAAAACTTACTTGAAGAGGATGGTAATGGATGGAATCAAGCTCCAGCAATCAACATTCTTCAATTGTTGTAAGGTGCCCTATACTTAGAGATCCATGCAGATCATTTTTTGTTTTAAGCCGCTTTTTTGTAAACAGAGAATTGATCTTGAAGAAAATAAAGTTCAATTTCTTTTTTTAAATTTTCTGAATGGGATTGTTCATACAATTCAATGACTTCTTTATAGAGGATAGAACTTTTGGATTTTGCAATGGCCTGTAGTGCTTGTTTTCGAATCATATTGCTGTCTGATTCGATGAATGTTGGAAGCTTTTCAGCAAGAGTTTGGAAGTGGATGTTATTGAACTCTTTTGCTTTTTTTTCAGAGAGATAGATTTTATACAATTCTCCTAGAGCAAAAAGTCCACTGGCAATTTGAAAAGGCGAATCGGATTTAAGCATTTTATCAATTTTTCCACTAATACTTCGAGTTAACTTTTTTCGACCTTCTTTTATCAGTAAATTTGCAGTTACACGGTTGTCTTCAATTTTATAAACTTCAGCAAGAAAGTCATTTTCATTTCCGACGTCGTAATAATTAAAAGCTTCAATAACATTAGCTGTAAGTCTTTTATCACCTAAAGCCATATAAGACTTGAACAAGTTTTGAGTGGACTGATCAAATTCATTTTTTGGAATAATACTTGGGCATATACTTATAACAGAAGACAAGTAATGAATAAATTTTTCAGATTCTTTAAAAATGTGTAATTGGCCAATTGCTTTAATTAGATCTTGGTATGTGGGTTGAATATCAGGAGATGAAGAAGGTGCTTTAAAAGCCTTTATTTGATTTGTAATAGCAATAAATAAAGTTTGATCAAGAGTTTCAACATGATTGGTTAGATAGGTTAAAATAAATAGAATGTCATCCGTTTTTCTGTAAGCATTGAGTGTATAAAGATTGTTTAACACAATTTGTGGCAAAACCTGTTCGATAGGAGTTTGTGAGTGAATGTGAATAATGGAATTAGAGTTTATGAAATAAATCTCACTGATCGGTTCTAATTCATAAGTGATCTTGAGTTGATCAAGGTCGGTTTTATTTGCTGAAATAAGAAATTGATGATGACTTGATTTTGAAAGATTGGTTTTAATGGAGATTAAGTGATTTAATGCAAAAGGAATTCCAAGTAGAATAAAAGAATTCACTTGATGTTTAAATGTCACTTTCCCTTTGTTTGCTGAAGCTCTAAACACAAAAGGATAATCAAATTGTTTTTTTAGTCTAGTCGAAGAATAAGTGGAATTTATTTCAAATAGACAACCGAGTGTGTTTAACCACGGTTGTGGGCATTCTTCTTGTTTGAAGTAAAAAGAAATACTGTTTTCTCCAAAACTTTTTATATGTCCATTGTATTTGTCAATGATGACAATAATTTCATTAAAAAGCAATTCTAGCTTTTCCATTAATTTTTCATTTGTTGAATCTTCTAAAAATTCAAAGTAGTTTTCAACTGAAAACAACACACAAACAGCTTCAAATTGATAAGGAGGATTTTTTCCCGAAAACAATTCAAGTTGAAGTGCAGCAGGAATCGTTTTTTCTTCTTCAAGAGAGAATTCTTCAGGAAAAATCGGATTGCCATGCCAAGATTTATGATATTTAACAAAGGGCTTAAGTATCACGCTCCCCAGTTTAGAGTAAGCGTATTGGAAAAAATATTCAGGTATTAAAAGCAATGCGAGAATAAGTGAAGCCAAAAAAACCAATGAAATTGTCCTGACCAAGTCATAATAAAAAAGATTAGTCCAATATTCATCATTCTTAAAAAAAGGTTTAATGGCAACCCAATATTCGGCATCCCCTGTTACAATGAGATTATCATTAAAAACGACATTTTCAAAACTGATTTGTTTTTTTAAGGATGGTTCAATTCCTGTTCCATTAAGAGTTAGATTTTGGTTTGTAGATAAAATGTAATATTGAATTTTAGTTTGTTCAATCGCTAAGTCAAGGAGCTGAATTAATTGAGAGGATTCTTTATTATTAGTTAATAAGGTTGTTGTATCATAAAAAAAAGCGATTTCATGATCTTGCTTTTGTTGATTCCAAGTCTGAATTGAAATTAAATTTTTGTAGTTAAAATAGAGGTCTGTTCCTAACAAAAACAGAGTTAGGAAAATGGCCAAGGAAAACCATTTAATGCGTTTCTTAAGGGGCATGATTTTTATCACGATTTAACCTCGTTGTGTTTTCATAGAGTTATCGGCAATTGGTCGAGGAAGGTGAAATTTAATCAATTCGTCGAACATATATTCACATTTTGTATCAAAATAAGAACATTTAATTTGTAGTTTTTGTGACAAAATTGGGTTGCTGTGACAATTTTAGTCATCAAAAAATCATGAGAAATAATAAATTGGCATAGCGATGGGCATGTTATATGCAATTGCTGGATTTGGATGATTATGAATTTTAATTTTTTTAACTATAAGGACGTGGATATGAGAGTTTTTAGTTATTTTATTTTTTTAAATTTTTTCTTTTTTTCTTTTATTTTGAATGCTCAAAGTATATCTAATGAGTTTGAATCCTTAGGAAATACAAATCCTGCTATTATCAAGCGAGCTAAAGATCTTGATCCAAACAATCAGCTTAGGATTGTTCAAAAAAGAACCGTTGATCGAAATTTACGTTTTGAGTTTGGTTTTAATTATGGATTAATTGCTGGTGGTGATTCCTACGTTGATACAAATACTGCAGGAGCTCAAATTGATTTTCATCTTACGCCAAGATGGTCGATAGGGGTTCGTCATTCAAAATTTTATAATCAGTTAACCCCTGAGGGAAAAAGAGTATTTAATCTTGCAGAAGAAAAAATTAAAAACAATGAAAAAGATTTTACTCGTCCTGACATTGATTATCCCATATCGTCAACAATGGCTGTTTTGAATTGGTATCCCATTTATGGAAAAACAAGCTTAATGGATTTGGGTATTGCTCAGTTTGATATTTATACTCTTGTTGGGGCTGGACAACTTCAGTTGGAATCAGGTTTATCATCAACGTATTCAATCGGTGGTGGTTTTGGTTTTTGGATTTCTCAGCATTTTTCAGCTCGTGCCGAATTGAGATATCAAAAATACCAAGATGAAGTTTATAGCGGAAAAAGGGACATTGATTCAACAGTTTTTAATATTGGGTTAGGTGTTTTGTTATGAAGAATAGTTTAAAATCTATTTGTATTTTATTTTTAATTTTTTTCACAATAGAATCAATAGCTTCGAGTAGCAACCATGATTCTATTTTGTGGGATAAGATTTTGTCTTCTAAAATTAAAATACAAAAAGAACTTTTAACAGAATTAAAAGCTAATAATTTTGAGAAGGCTTTGTTATTGTGGGAGGACCATAGTGATTTAAAAAAAATTGGGCGTGACAATGAAACCGCCTTACTTGCTTATTTGCTTTTTCAAAATGGTTTAAAGGTGTCGGGATTAGAGCTTTTATTTTCCATATCAAATCCAAAAAGGATTCATCCTCTTTTATTAACAAAATGGAATGATTTAATCAAAAATGAGGCTTTGCCTGTTTTAGCTATTCAAAAGGGATTAGAACAATGGAATGGGTATCTTAGTTTGCCTGTAAAGTTTGATTCTTCAACATTAAAATCTAATCAATTAGCAAAATCAGATTTAGACGCAATAAACATTATTGTTGATCGACTTAAAAAAGAAAAGAAAGGTTCACGTCTGTATCAAGATTTAAAATGGCAGTTATCTATATTAAGACTTTTGCAAGATCAAGTAAAGAGTGCTGAAGCTAATTTGAGTGGTGTAAAAGGGATTACCGATGATAAGATTTTATTAATGCAAGCTCGTATTGCTTATCAATCAAAGCAATTTAAAAAAGCAATTCAGTTGTATTCTAAAATTAAAGAAAATTCAGATTATTGGTTGGAATCTCTTGAAGAAAAATCATGGAGCCATTTTCGTTTAAATCAGGAAGATAAAGCCATATCCATTTTGAAAACGCTACTTGCGCCTCAATGGGATAAACAAGTTGGTCCAGAACCTTATTTATTGCAAGGTCTAATTCAATTAAACACATGTGATTATAATGGTGTTTTTAAAACAATTGAATTGTTTAAGAGTCGTTATCAATTCAGAGCAAAACAATTGTCTCTTTTGAGCCAAAAAGGCCTTAATACTGAACAAAAGCGTTTGATTTCTAAGCTTGTTCAAAATCCTGCTCAATGGAAATCATTAGGAAATAAAGTTGATCTTTTGCCGCGATTAATTCATAGGGATCGTTTGATTGTATTGGAAGTTGTAAAACGATTTTACTTTGAAAATGAAGTTTCAAAGATTGATCGTATTTTAAGCGTTAATGATTCGATCAGTTTGACTGTTAAAAAAATCCTTAATCAATTTGCTAATCGATCGAGAAGTAAAATTCAATTTAATGAGAGTCAGATTGAAAAACGAGTTCAAGTTTTGGCTAAAATTGAAGCCGATGAAGTTGCAAGGATTCTACAAAAAATGCATTTACTTGAAGCAGAAGCTGTTCAACGGGTTCATTATCCATTTAAATTGGCAAAAAATGAAGTGAAGAAGGATAAAAAAAATTCAACAGATCAATTGGTTTTTAAAGCAAATGATGAGGTTTGGATTGATGAGTTAAACAATTATCAGGCCAACATCAAAAATTGTCGACCTTTTCTTGGGAGGAGATCGTTGTGAGATTAGTTTATGGAAGTGTTTTTTTATTTTTATTTTTTACGTTAGGGTGTCGTCCTGAATCTCCTGATAAGGTTCCCCAAAACAAAGCGAAACAAGTTTTTGATGAAGAGATAACTTATATAGAACCAGAAGCCCTTCAGGGGACATCGACGCTTGGAAATATCAGGTTGGATTTTAATCCTAAAATTGATATTGTGTTTCTTTTGGATTTTTCTGAAAGCATGAAGGAAGAAATCGCTACTGTTCATTCAACGATTGAATCCTTTATTGATCAATTGAATCAAGTTTCAGTTTTGGATTATCGCATTGGGGTCATTCCTGTTTGGGATCATTTAAGGGAGTTTTCTAGAGAATTTGTTTTTTCTGAAAGCATTTCGCTGGGAGATCAAAATAATAAGAAGGTGAAAGATTTTTTTCCCTATTTGGTAAATGATATCACAGAAAATCTGTTTAATAGTACTATAGCAAGTCTTTTTTTAGAAAATTTTCATTCACAAAACGATTATCTTTTTAATCGAAATAGATTAAACTGGATCCAATCATATCAATCAGATCAAAAGCGGAGGGTTTTTCAAAACAAATATTCTGCAGGGCAACTTCTTGATGTTCAAATTTGTGATGAACCTGATTCAAATTGTCAGTCTCGCAGTTATCTTACGAATGAGGATTTTTCCTCAGGTTCAATGAAAAATAGTAAAAAAGCAATTTTATTAGATGTTATTCCTCATGATGTAACACTTAACTCTAGAGATGATATCAAAATTGGCGGACCAGCCAATGAAAGCCTCTTTTATCCTCTTATGGTTTTTAATGAAAAAAATCCTGACTTTTTACGAAATGACAGTTTATCTGTTTTTATTATTATGACCGATGCAGATGATTGTTTGCCTCTCGATGCCGATGATTTGAGTAGAGCTGTTAAATTGCATTCTCATCATCAGAACAAAGAATCTGATAATGAGTTTAAACAGGAAGTAGAGAATGATTTTGGTCCAAATAATAAAGTTCTTTGTCCCAATTCAGAACAAGTTCGTGATCAATTATTGAGTTTTAAAAACAATAATGCAAGTCAAGTTCTTGTCTTTGGCTTTATTGTTGATGGAACAAATACAAAAACTGATAAGGATTATGATTTGAAGAAAGCTGACACTAAACCTGAAAAATTGATTTCATTTTTGGATTTAATGCAAAAATCGGATTCAAACACTGGAAGAAGAATTACAAATCAATTCGATATTGGAAGCGATTCAGATAACTATGCTTCTCATTTTGAGGACATTGGAAAAAGAGCTAAGATTTCGGCTCTATCATCAACACAATTTTTAGAAAATGGTTTTGTTGATTTTAAAAAACCATTAGAGGTGTCTTTGATTTATCTTGAGGGAGAAATTAAATTGATTCCTCAAGTTCATTATGTATTAAATTCAAGAACAAATGAAATTTCTTTTCATGGTGAAGCTTTGGCTGAGTTACTAATGGAGCAATTAGGAAATTCAGTATTTAGTGAAGAAGTTAGAAATAGTGTTCAGTTTAGGGTTGAGTATACTCCAATTCGCAAGTAGTGGCTGCCGCAAAACAGCCAACTTTTTCGTTGGCTTCGCTCAAATCTCA
>CAYMLA010000133.1:0-7225 GCA_964390785.1 uncultured Bdellovibrionales bacterium
CTCCAGAACAACTCAATAAAGTGATCGATACAATGTTCTCTGTTTACAGTAATTAGACTTTTTTCAAACTCTTTTCAAAACAATGTTCAATAAGAGGCTGTTGCAAAACAGCCTCTTATTATTGTAAAAAATCCAAAAACACATTGAGCTCTTTTTTTATAAAGATTTCACATTTCAATATTCTACTTATAAACATTTCATTTATAAACATTTCAAGTTCATTTGATTTTTTTATTTTTTTGCCTTGTCGATTTACAAAACATAAATTGAATTCAGTTGGCTGTTTTTCAGCAGGCACTAAATATAATAATAGTTATTATTTAATTCATTGTGAGGATTCTATGAACTTTAAATTTATCTCTCTCTTTTGGGTTTTTACGTTGGCCTCTTCTTTCCTTGCAGCTAATCCTTACACTGAATTTCCAGGCTCTATTCCACTCAAATATGAACGAACACCGGCAACTGATCTTATCTATAATGATGAAATCCTGCCACCAGATGGGCCTTCAAGTGCCCATGAATTACATACTGTTTATGGAATAGATCTCTCGATGTTAAATCCTGATGAAACAACCAATTATTGGAAAAATACTGACGTACTCCCTTTAAACGAAGCTGATGATGATTTTGAAATTTCAAAATCAGGAGAAGAATTTAACTATATTTCCGAAGTAAAAACTCCATTTGAACTCTTTCGTTTTACTGTTACAAAAAAAATGTCAAATGGAGTTGAAAGTCCTTTTACGATTATGATTGGAAAAACAGCACATAAAACACTATTACTTAAAGCCTTGTTAAGAAAAATCGGATACTTCGTTCCACCCACTCAATATATTAAAGACTTTAAAGTTCGTTTTCCAGGTCCAGCAACCCGTAATGAGTTTTTTCGCAGAAGTATCCCTGATTATGCGGGATCTCCCGATCGATGGGTTACCAATATCTACAAAAAAAAATCGGAATCAGAAGACGATTCGGGGCAATGGGATGTCATTTCTGAAAATGAAAATGATGACTTTCTAATGATGCAAGACGCTATTGTCATGCCCTCCGATGATCATTTTTATAATCTCAGCCTCGGTTACATGCCAAAAGCTGAAATTGGTGGAAAACGTCTATTTAACGCTTTACTGGTTGCCTATAATTTACTTGATGTCACTGAAAGTGTAAATTTATTCTCTTGGCAGTCCGCTCGAATCATTAATGAAATGGCTTATCTTCCTTATCTCTATGCAAATGAATTTTCCACCTCTTATGAAGATGCTCGTTGGATCATCCGACGAATCGCACAGTTAAATCGCACTGATTGGGAAGAAGTCACTAATAGTGGAAACTATCCCATTTCTGTTTCTAAACTATTAACTGAAAAACTCATTTCAAGACGAAATGCTCTTGTAAACATATTCTCCATTGATCAGCCAGAAATTTCATTTAACTCCAATATTTCTCATGAAAATGAATTAGTTAACGGAAAACTAATTCACCGTGAATGGCCAGGATATGGTTCAAGATTTTCTTATGGAGACCCTGAATCACCACTCAGTCGAAGTGAAGTGGGATCTTTTTTAAAATCAAAACTATTTAGCAATGTTGTAAGCAACTTAGTCAACAAAGTAAACACAGATTATCTCGATTTTTCAAACATAGAAGAAGCCTTTCTAGAAAAACAAATAGAAGAAGCCCAAAAAGCCTTTATAAAAACATTAAAAACAAGACAACCACAAGACATTCCCTTTGGAGTATGGACAACGCCTTTAATTTCTGGAGAGTTAATTTTGTCTCGAGAAATTGTTATTGGTTCTTATTTAGGAACAGACAATCTTATTCAGTTGGCAGATTCCATCGGATTTTCCATTGATGCAGGTCTCTATGTTGGAACTATTGGATTACCCGTAAATCTATTTGTTGCCGGACAAACGCGAGTTGGAATTCGACGCACCTTTACTCACTTAAAACCATTAAAAAGCATGAAAGTCGCTTTAAAAGAACCCTTAAAACACATTCTTGTTCCCCTCTTAAAAAACGAATATGGCCAATTATTTGATTCCTTACTCACAGGTGATTTTGAGATCTTAAATGATGAAGAAAAACAAGTAGAAATTAATCGTGTTTTGTCATTGTTTCGCGAAAATCTATCCATTGGTGAAAGCCTTATTATTCAAGATGGTCTCACTGGACAAGTTCAAGGCAATTTAGGCTATAGTTTAGCTGATCGAATAAAATTTCAATCTCAACTTAAAGCCAGTCACGTTGCAATATCTCGACTGCACATTCTACGTAAAGATGAAAACACAATTCAAATTTATGATGATAAAGGAAATATCACTGCTCTAAATGCCGCCGCAGGAATTACAGCATCACGAGTTTCAACTATAGGTTTTGACATTCAGTTCAGTGCAGGAAAAGCTAAAACAGATTTCTACAACATCAATATCGACGGAAAATTAGAAAATAATCCAGATATTGTTCGAAATCTAATCAGTTTAAGAAAAATTCTTCTGACTAGCGATCTTGAGCATCTTCAAGTTTGGCAGTCTCCTTATCAATTTCATCATAAACTGAAACAAAATGGAATGGGATTAAGCCTGCTTTGGTGGCGCTATCGAGAACTCAACACAAAAGATAATATCTCTGTCACCGCACCAAATGGCATGACTAAAAATTTCTTCTATACCTCAACTGGACGTCGTTCTGGCTCTGACTTTCAAAATTTTTCTTTACAAGCATTTAACAGTTTAATTTTTGAATATGGTATTGATGACATTTCAATTCTATCCACATCTAGTGGAGACGCCGGTGATACTTTTTTGGGTCGATCAAAAAGTCGATTGGCCAGTTTTGAATCTGAATATATAAAATCTAATTCAGAAATCCAACTAGGAGATCGATTTTTTCAAGCAAACTATAGATGGAAAGGATGGTCTGCTCCTCGAGATAAAATTATTGGTATTATTAAGGGACTTTCAAAACGATATGATTTTATTTTAATCCCTGAAGTTTTGTTAAATGACACAAAAAAAATTCAACTTTATACCCTCGATTTAAGTGTTATGATTTATCAAAGAGGACTTGATTTTATTTCTCAATTCAACAAAACAAAATTAGAAGAGTGCTTTAGAAAAGCAAATTGGATTGATTACTTTCATTATAATCAAGGGGGACTCAATCCAAATCAAGAACATGCTGACAAAGAAAGAGTTATAAGAAATTTTTTCAATGCCATTAAATACTATAAAAATGCAAAAGATAAAAATAAAGTAAAAGAAATGTCACAATACGGATTAGAAATTTTAAATATTGCTGAACAACTTTTTGACTTTAGTCTTCTCGTTGAATTGGTCGGAGGAAAAGATAATATTTATGTTAAATCAAAACTCAATGGTTTTCGCATTGGAGATGAATCAGGAGACTCGGCTCTATTATCAAATCACTTTGGACATTTTGGTAGCAAAAAAATTGATGGGCCTTTAAAATTTCTCCAAAGCAATCTTGGGCTATCAGAAAGTGAACTATTTGTTTATTGGTTAATTAACAAACTTTAATAAGGAGTCTCTGTGAATTATTTGAAAATCCTCACTTTGATTATAATTTTTAAATCGAGTTTAATATTTTCTTGTTTTGCTCAAGACTCTATTGAAGGTTCAACTTTAAACTCACTTTATGTTGAATTTTCAGCTCTCCCATCACAAAAGGAATTGAATCAATTAAAAAGTCTTTCAGGAGTAATACAAATTCAGAGATTTGACTCTTATCCATCAGACTATTTTAATCGTCTTTATAAAGTTGAACTTTCAAATAATGAAATTTACACAAAAATTCAATCACTTCCTTTCGTAAAATCAATTGAATTTGCTCAAGAAGGTGAAGTGTTTTCTATTTTTCCAAGCTCTCAAAGTCAAAATCATTCTTCTGATTTACTCTTCAATTACCAATGGGGACTTTGGAACTTCGGTCATGCTGTATTACGTGACATTGATAATACTCATTCAGAAAAAATTCAAGGCGTTCCTGGAATTGATATTGGATGGACTTCTCTTTCTTCTCGTCTTGACAACTTAATGAAAAGAGATGTTTCTGTTGCTATCTTAGATAGTGGTTTAGCTCTTGAACATCCTGACATCATAGACAATCTCTATTTAAATAAAATCGAATGTATAAACAAAAAAAGCCCCACTGATCCTCAAGATGATCTTGATCAAAATGATTACAAAGGCGATTGTATCGGTTGGGATTTTTCAGCAAAAAATGAAAAACATGCCAATAAACCCTATGACGATGTCGGTCACGGGACTCATCTCGCTGGTATAATTGCTGCTAATAGAAACAATAAAATTGGGCTTTCTGGTTTATCCAATAAAATTAAAATTTTACCGATTAAAATTTATTTTAAAAATGAAAATAAAAAAAATAAACCCCCAACCGTTCTCACTGATCGAACAACAAAAGGAATTTTGTATGCTATTAAGCGTGGTGTGGATGTCATAAACTTTAGTATGGGATGGCCTCTTGCTGCCGATTCTAAAATGTTACGCGAATCTTTAAATCTTGCCCATTCAAAAGGAATTATTGTCGTTGCCGCTGCCGGAAACAATAACAATGCTACTCCTGTTTTTCCTTGTGCCTATGAAAATGTGCTTTGTGTTGGTGCAATTGATATTAAAGGAGAAATTCCTCGATTTTCTAATTTTGGAGGTCATGTTGACCTTCTTGCTCCAGGAGATAACATCATCAGTTTATTTCCTGATAGTGGAAAATTAACTCCACTTCAATTTTCAATTGATGGCTATGATATAATGAGCGGAACGTCACAAGCTTCTCCTTACATCAGCGCAATGGCAGCCATTTTAAAAGGAGTTTTCCCTTCAATTTCTGTCGATGAAGTTTGGGCTCGTTTATTTTCGTCTGCTCAACTCATTAACAAAAAAGAGAAATACAGCAATTTTGGCCTAGCAAAGCTTGATCAATCCATTTCAGCTAAAGAAAAGCCAATGATTGTTCCCATTTTTAAAGATTTAGATCGCATCACCTATCATCCTCAGTCTAAAAAAATTAACTTCAATCTAAAAATTAAAAATTACTGGAAAAACTCAGGATCAGTGCAAGTCAAAATTAAAATTGATCACCCTGCAATAAAATTAAAAACAGACCACTTTTCAATTTCAAGCTTACAAAAAGGACAAGTTTGGACCTTGCCTCTTTCTGCCCAAGTTTTAAACACAGACGATCATAGTGATTTTATTTTTGAGGTTTTTATTTCAACTTCAGGCCAAACCGAACTTGCATTTAAACATAAAATTATTATCTCACGTTTAATTGATGATGATGATCCTTCAATCATTACACTTCCCATCATAACAAAGGAACCTTATAATAACCTATTATTTGAAACAATCCCCGTTTACAAAAATGCATCCACTCAACCTGAATTTTTTATAACCGAACGAAATAAAGACTCTCTGAAACTGACCATTTTTAAAACTGAAGATAAGCAAATCACTGAACAAGCACCTTTATTTTTTCAATCTGTCAATCATTTACTGAGCATTCTTAAGGTTGACATAAACTATGATGGAGAACTCGATTACTGGATTAGAGTCTTTGGAAAAGATGAAAATAACAATACACTTCTTCGCCATATCTTTCTCAATTCCGATCTCAAACCCCTCTACCCTGATTTTCCTTATTTCAATTTAAAATTTGAAGCTGGCGTCATTCTTACTGATATGAAAAATCTTCGATTTTTACCACACACTCTCAATGGAACTGATCTTATTGCTCTTCCCCTCTTTTATGAAGAAGGATTCATTCCAGAAATAGACCAAAACATTGATCCCTTTGAATTTGAGGAAAATAAAAAACAACTTCGAATTTATTATTATCAACCAGAAATATCAAAACAAAATGAAGCTTCTCTTAAAATTCGATTGTTTAACAATTATTCTTTCTATGATCAAATACAAAAACAACTCAATTTACACTTTCTTGATAATGTTGATATACTCTCTATTTTACCCCAATCACAAGATAAATTTTCTAAACAAATTGTTGAGATTTTATTGTCTATCGGACAAGGAGTTTCCCGAAACTATTTTGTTATGACATTAAACGAGCATAGCATAACCCATCGTTCATATGAGCTTTCAAATGGACGATACACAAATCTTATATTAGATAATCACTTTTTTAGTCCCACAATTTTACTTGATGAACAAACTGCCTTATTTGATTTTGGTGTTTCAAGTTTTAGTTATAATACCAATACAAAAGCGGGTGTCAGTATTTTTAATAGTAATAACCTCACTCAAATCCGTCATAGCTTTGAAATCTATCAAAAACAAAACACGGATCATTTAAGTGCTTTAATTCAAGCGTTTGAAAAAAATGAACAAACTTATCTTTTCTATCAATCAAAAAGCAATATTGTCCTCCATCAGTACGGATCTAAAGGTGAATACCGATGGGAGCGTCCGCTGATCCGATCAAGTTTTTTACCAGGTCATTTATTTAACGAACTTCCCTATCCTGTTATTGCTGAACACAATAACACTCTTGTTCCTGCAATTTACATTGATGCCACATCCTTAATTTCAAATCATATTTACTTATGGATGGTCACTGAAAATGGACCAATTTCTCCAATAAAGCTTAATCTTGATGTCCCCTCTCATTGCAAAACTCGAAATCCCGTTCCTTTTGGAGAAAAAGGAGTGTTTGCCATGAGCTTCTTATGTCGAAAAGGTTCCAATTATGAACTCAAACTCCTCCCCCTTCGATAGAGAAAAAAGGGAAAAAGGAATTCAACAACTCCTAATTAAACTAAGATGGACTAGAGATCCCTTATTTTGAGCATCAGAAAAAACCTTTAAGACTTTATTATAATAATCTAATCCTAAAATTTCTATTAATTTTTGAGGGCAAACGATGACTAAAGTTATCTCAGACGAATAATCTAAAAGACTATCGTAAAGGGCATCTAAGTTTTTTCCTTGCCAATTTGGAAGTTCTAAAAGAACTTCAACTTGTTCATAAAAATCAGATGAAGATTTTAAATTTTCAGCATTAAGATAAACAAAATCTTTTGCCTGAACAAGACCCGCCGTTGTCATTAGAGTTAAAAAAAAGAAAAATGAAACTGTCAACTTGTTCATACTATACTCCGTTCAATTTAAAGTCATTTAGTGGCTGTTGCAAAACAGCCAACTTTTTCGTTGGCTTCGCTCAAATCTCA
>CAYMLA010000134.1:0-7206 GCA_964390785.1 uncultured Bdellovibrionales bacterium
CGTAATGATAAATTTGCTTAAAAAAACGAGATTTGGGAGTCTTATAGTATAATACAAACGATGTCCACGATATGAAAAAAATTCATTAAAATTTAAGTTTTTTTGAAACTTTATCAAAACATAAAATTCATTTTTGACTATATCCCTTAAAATCAAAGATAACTAAAATATCTAAATCACTTTTTTTAACTAGTGGCTGTTTTGCAGTTTGCCAAATGGTTGTTGCAAAAGAATCAAATTTGAAGTGCGTAAGCTCAAATCGAACGAGTTAACAACAGTCCCCTTATAAAGGATCAAAATGAAAAAAATTCCATTTTTTATTTTAAAATCATTGAATCTAACCGTTGCCTCTTTGTTTTTCTTTGTTCTCATTTCAAATGTAAATTTAAAACAAGTCTTTGGAGACAATGATAAATCTTCTCTTTCTCTGCCCAGTTTTTCATGGATGAAGGAATTAGGCTCATCATTGGGATCTTCATTAGCTCCTTCAAAAGAGGTTAAGTATACACTTGCCACAACATTGTTTAACAATTTGGACAAAATTGAAATTGAATTAGGAGGTCTTGGCATCAATTTTGGAAGAGATGTTTACGACAACTTTGACACAACAAACCCTTACTTTGATAAATCTTTAACCATTGCAGATGAATTTAATATGAAATTTGTTGTTCCCCTTCCCATGCTTGGTTTTCAATGGGGACTAGCAAACATCAGCGCTCGAATTGTCGGACAGTTTAATTTCAAAAACTTACGTCTTGTTAACTACAAAATTGAATCAAACAAAAACATTTCAACACTCACTCAAGACGAAATAAGAACCAGAAACCAATTAATACAAGAAGAAACTTCTCAAGCTGCACTAAACACAAATCCCTTAAGAAATGTTCAGTCCGAATTTACACACTCCCTTGCAGGCCAAGACTCAATTCAAAAAATCCTTAACTCTTCTACTGAGGACATTGAGCTTCCCTATGAATTATCAAAAGAAAAAAGTCAAAAAACTCACTACCAAGAAGCCATCTTTGAAAATCAATTCAGAAGTCTTTGGAATATTCTTGTCGTCCCTTTTCGATTTCCATGGGTTCATCAATTTATTAAAAACATGAAGAATCGTGAAATTTTTAGTTATGAACTCAACCTTCTGCTTGAAGGAGGCCCTCAAGTCGGTTACAGCTTTCCTCTTAGTTTCTTTAATGGCGAAGATTCTCCAAGCCAAATTGGCATTTACATGAAGCTTTTAAGAGGAGCCATCTTTAGAGTTAGCATTTTAAAAATTATTGAAGATAATGAAGATAAAATTTTTGTTCGCCTTGAACAAATCAAAAGAAATAATTTTGGAGTTCCTCTCAAAGATCAATCCATTAATCCTCTCTCTCAACCCTATGGTGGCTATTCTTACGGAATTAATGCAAAATTAGATATTGATTTATATGAAATCTCTCCCGTTGATCATGAGTTTAAATTAAAAATTGACCTTTTTAAACTAGGTAAAGTTTTATACAATAGCCAAATCAAAGAAGTCGGTTATTCTTATGATTTAACCTCTAAAGAAGCACAAAAAGCCTACAATAATGCCATTATTATTCCAGAGCTTGCCCTTTTAGAACCTGTTCTACCTACAATTGACAGCGCCAGTAAAAAATCCGAACAAGTCATAGAAAACTGTGAAAAAACAAATAGAAACGACTGTCCTGTTAAACGTCTATTTTCTAAGAATACCGATGAAGAAAGTGACACAACAAACTTAAGTTATGGAACCATTAAACTGTCTCCATTTTTTAAATTGATCAAAGAATACAAGGCCAGTTTTAAAAATGAACAAGGAGAATTTCTTGTTGATGACACAAGACAAATTTTAAATAACATCGTATCAACCAATTCAAATGAATTTAAATTAAAAATTATCTTTTTTAAACTCAAAGAAATCATGAAAAATGATGTCGAAATCATTAATGTACTAAATCCTGTCCGATCAGAAACACAAAAAGCTCTTATTTTTCGAAGCTCAGTTATTGACGATAGCACAAATTGCTTTGAACGAAATAGTTATTTTAAAACAATCAATATTCTTATGGGACAAGACCTTTTGCCTATACTAAAAAATTGCAGAACAACGCAAGAGTTTGAAGACCAATTTAAACAATACCGTTCATCAAACAGCACCCCGCCTGAAATCATCAATTTTGGAAGACACAGTCATCAAATAAAGTTTATTATCAACCAAGATCAACTCAATAAATTTTTTGAGTATTCTTCAACTCTTACAAACGAAGAAAAATGGAATTTCATTGTTCAATCATTAAATATGAGAGAAGAATTCAATGCCTACCCGAAATCTTTTGTTGGCATTCGTAATTACAATGGAAGACTTTCAGATGAAGTTAAAAGTAATTTTCAATCATTTATTCAATCCCCAGAACATTTTTTAAATTGTTTTTTGGGAAGCATTCTCTATGATCCGCTAAGAACACTTTTACAAACTTTTGATGCCACTTCAAGCCCTGGCTTTAAATGTCCAGAAGCAAATAATTTTTTACATCAATGGATTCGTCTTAGCAATCTCTGGGCTGATGGAAAACAAGATCAAGTCTATGATGAATTTCCTGATTTATTTAGAGATCATTTTTTAAATTTTGGTTTTATGTCCACCATTCTTAATTCAATGAGAACACTTGAAATTGGCCCTCTCGCTTATGAATTTGTCATTAACGGAAATCGCACTGCAAGCACCAACATAAAAGAATTAGAATCAATTCTAAAAGCTTATCAGTATGCTCGTGATTTTGAGTATAAGCGTTTTTCTGTCGATTCAAATCTCAGTGTAAACAACTTAAAAATCGATGTTTTGGAAAATTTAAAAGCAGATCTCTCCTTTGACTTAGAAACCATTCCTGACGAAATTATTATCAGATTAATCCGATTTGGGTACCCGAATAAGTATTTATCTACTCTCTTTATTCCAAATTCAGACGATGAAACGCTCAATGGATGGAAAATGGGAAATAACACATTTTCAATTGATGCTAATGGCTCTGATGTCCATGGAGCACAACTGGGACAATACTTAAAGCCAGGTGGAACTTATAAGCTTGTGCTTTTTGCAAGAAGCGGAGAGAAAGTTGGACCAGCTTATTTTTCAAACTCATTTACCATGAGTGACTAAAACAACTGATTAAAAATTTCATCTTGTAGATTAAACATTTGATTGGCTTGCACTTTGTTTTTTTCATGATCAAAACCCAACAAATGAAGAAGCCCATGAAGAAGAACATACGCCAATTCATTCTTATAACTCATGTGATGATCTTTTGATTGTTGTTTGATTTTTTGTAAGCAAAAAATTAATTCTCCTAAACACTCTCCATCATCAGAAGAAAAACTCAAAACATCGGTCACTTTGTTTTTATTTCTAAAATTCTTATTCATCCCAATCATTTTATTCTTTTCAATAAAAACCAAAACCAACTCTTTATGAATGAGTTGATTTTTAATTGATTTGGGTATTCTATTTTTTCTAGACAAGATTTGAACAAAAAAATCCAAACAATTTTCTATCCACTGACGGGGAATTCGTTCTTTTGTTTGCTTAACAATAGTGATTTTCATTATGCTGAATTTGGTCGAATTCGTTTATCGATCAATAAAGAAATCGGTTGAATGGGTTTTTCAGAAGCACCTCCTCCTGAATTCTTAGGATAATCAATTCTTTGATGGTAAATACTCAAAAGAGTTTTAACAAAAGAATTATCAATAATATTTAAATCCTTTAATGTCAAATTACAATGATCTAATTGCCCTTCTAAAAATTTTCTTTGAATAATGTTTTTAACAATATTTTGAATTCTCATTGGAGTTGGTTCCTCTAAACAACGAGCTGCAGCCTCAATGCTATCAGCCAACATAAGCAAGCCAGATTCTCGAAATTGCGGCTTTGGTCCTGGATAACAAAAATCATCTTCAGAAACAGGTTCAACGACTTTTCCACCTTCTTTAGCTTTGTTATAAAAGAATCCCATGACTGTCGTCCCATGATGCTGAGTTATACCATCAATAATCGGTTTACCTAAATTATGCTTCATCGCCAATTCAGCACCATCCTTAACATGAGCAATTAAAATTGTTTTACTCATATAAGGAGAAATCTGATCATGAGGATTATGCCCTCGTCTTTGATTTTCAATAAAATAACCTGAATGATTCATTTTTCCAATATCGTGATAATAAGCCATGACCTTGGCTAATAATGAATTGGCTCCAATTTCTTCTGCAGCAGCATCCACCATGCTCCCTACAATCATGGAATGATGATAAGTCCCAGGTGCTTTTACTAGCATTTGTTTTAACAACGATTGATTCAGATTGCTTAATTCTAAAAGCCTAACATCAGTGGTGTAATTAAACAAAGTCTCCAAGACTGGAATAACAGTCATTGCAATCATGCTTGAAAAAATCCCTCCCAAAAATCCAGCCAAAACACATTGCAATAAGTAAGGAAGAAAATCCCCCTCACTATTAACTTGAGCACTAATGACAATAGCAATCATTAAAGCATTAACTAATCCCGTTCGCAATCCCGCTCGATAGATATCGTTTCTTTTTTTGCAAGAATAAACACCACGTGCAGCCGCTATTCCTCCGACTAAAGAAACAATCATAAAAGAATAATTGTTCTCAGCCATTAACCCTAATGCGATGGACATAAAGGCTGTAAACAACCACACAACCTCTCCATAAGCGATAAGCAATCCAACCAGCATTGGACCCGCAGCAACAGGAGCCAAAAATAAAAAGAATTGTGGAGTTAAAACATGTCCAAATCGAGCCATAAAAGCCGCATCAGTCATAAATAAAAACAGTTTTGTTAAAAGGATCACCAAAAAAGTAACAAGTCCCATGACTCCAATGTCTTTTGAGTCTACTTGAACGCGATTTAACGAAAATCGCCTTAAGTAAGAAAAAAACACCAAGATCAAAGTCACAAATAAAAAAGCGGTGACAAGAGCAGAGAGACTTGCATTTCGATTTTCTTTAGCACTACGAATTTGTCTAAGAAGAGACAAGTGAATTGGGCGAACAACAGTGCCTTCTCGAATGATTGATTGTCCTTTTTTTACAGATAAAACAATTGGTAATACCTCTTGTTTTGCCTTTTGTCGTCGAGCACTTGTTTCTTTAATATTTGGAATAACATTCGGTTTAATCAACAAACGAGCAAATTTGGTCATCTTTTTTTGATCTGCAGGACTCAATTTGTCCCACCCAACAACACCCTCAAGAACAAAATTCGAAATCTGTGCTATATCAATTAATTGATCTCTTTTTAATGTAAACTCTTCTCCCACACGTTCACTAAAAATGGAACGTATAATAATTTTTTGATGGTCTTTATTAATAAGACCATTGGGAGCGTCTGCTATTCGAAGATAAGACCAATTTTCAAGAGTTCTAACTAATATATTTTCAATTCGAGCATTAAATTGATTCTGCACCAACCATTCAAATATTCGATCAGGAATTTGAACCCCCAACAGCGCTTGAAATTCTTTTTTGTGAACAAAAAAGTCTTTTACTTTTTCTTCAAGCTTAAACTCGTTTTTAGGCCAACTTTCTTTTCGAAACAATATCCTCATCGATCGAAAAGCCTTAAAAACACCCGATAAAACATTTTCATAAACTTCTCGATCATAATCAAAAACAGTCGGAACAGAAAGCTCAGCCTCATAACGCTTTTCTTCCGTTGCAACATCATCAACAATTTCAAAACTCAATGGAGATTTCACATCAACAGGAGCAATTTCTCCAACTCTGAGATGGTAGTTAAAATCAAAATCAAAAAATAAAATGGCTGATAACGACAAAGAAAAAAGAAATAAAATGGCTAATTTTCTAATTTGAAACTTTTCTTCAAATAAAACAAATAACTGGCCTAATACCGTTTTTTCAAAATTAAATCGATTAATCCAATTTACAAATTGTGTTGAATGCTCAAAATACTTAAAGCTTTTTCGTTGCTTCAATCCTCCTTTTTTTTTATTTTGAGACGATATGTTTTTAATATTCATTGTTTACACTTCCCAAACAAAAATAACTCGTGCTTGTTGATAAGTGACTCTTTGTGCATTCACTCTTTATGCTATATCGGAATAAGCCAAGAAATTCCCAAAAATTTCAGTGATCTTCAAGTGTTTTCTTAAAAAGAAGTAAAGAAAACTTAAATTCTGTAATTATTTGGGATAGTTTGAGATATACAAGAATTATCACAATGCGTTGTGGCTGCTGCAAAACAGCCAACTTTTTCGTTGGCTTCGCTCAAATCTCGCTGCGACGTACTTAATGTACGTCTCACTCGATTTGAGCTCGCACGCCTCAAATTTGACTATTTTGCAGCAGCCACTTAGGCAGGGGCTGCAAAACTAAGAGCACCCCATTGAAGCTCCACAATTTAAACAACGATAACAACTTCCATTTCGAACTGTTGTGTGGCCACAATCCGAACACATTGGAGCATCTCCCATCATTTCATTTAAATGAGCACTCAATGCATCCCTTTTTTGATTAAGCCCCGTTGTCTTTGGCAATGCCGCTTTTGCTAAAGGAAGACTCAATTGATCTGCTTCATAAACCTGCTCTTTGTTATCGTCACTAGGTTCAGACGAAGCCTGACGATGAATATTGATCGCTAAATCCTCTTCATGAGGTTTTACATGAACAAAATCGGTCTGCCCAAGATACTCCATCCCCAAAACTCTAAAAATGTAATCAAGTATTGATGTTGCTTGTTTAATATTGGGATGGTTAACAACCCCTTGAGGATCAAATCGTGTAAATGTAAACTTATTGACAAATTCCTGCAAGGGAACCCCATATTGAATTCCTAAAGAAACAGCAATTGCAAAACAATTCAGCATACTCCTAAAGGTTGCCCCTTCTTTGTGCATATCAATAAAAATTTCTCCAAGACTACCGTCTTGATACTCACCGGTTCGAAGATAAATTTGATGCCCTCCCACTTTTCCTTCGATCGTCATACCGTGACGTTTTTGAGGCATCGCTCGACGTTTGGCTTTGATCTGGCGCAGCTACGATCGCGAAATACGTCACTGACGATCCAGATCAAGGCGTACCTGAACCAAACCGTCGATAAGGCTCCTAGTGGAGCGAATTTGACATTTGAGTCCCGCGCACGTCCAAGCTCCAGCTCAAATG
>CAYMLA010000135.1:0-572 GCA_964390785.1 uncultured Bdellovibrionales bacterium
GGTCTTGATTTTGGCTGGCTTAATAGTGCGGGTCATATTTTCTCTAGGAATTTTCCAGAGGGATGGAAAAAAAGAACTCAAGTGTCTTTTCAAGGTAAATGCTTAACCGTTAAAACTCTACATCGTAAAGACCTCATAGCCACAAAATTAAATGCCGCTGGTCAGAGAGGTCTTCGTGACATCGCTGATTTAGTGGAGTTAATCCCTACAAACTCCGAATTAACTTTTGCAAAAAATTGGGTTTTAAAACAGGAAAAATCTCCACATTGGCCCCAACATATCGAATCCATTATTGTGGAAATAAAAAAGAAATTAGAGTCAAGGAAGTCTATCGATGATGAATGCTGAACTAGAAAAACAAATCCAAGCTCTGGCATCAATTGGCTGTGGTTTTCGAGTTGCTATTCCGATAAAACCTTCTGACCCAGAACGAAGCATTCTCAATTCATTAAGGTTTTTTTGGACTGATGAAAAGTTGTTTATCATGACTCTAGGAGTATTAACTCATAGAATACATAAATTAATCCATGTAGAGAGATTGGTTTCTTTAGCCAAAGGTTTGAGTCAGGACG
>CAYMLA010000135.1:582-7200 GCA_964390785.1 uncultured Bdellovibrionales bacterium
ACGAAATTATTCTTTTAATGGTTCTGTCTGATAAAATGGTTCAATTAGGCGATCGGCGTTTCAAACTGGTAGAGAAGAAACTCAAGCGCCGAGGAAATAAAATCACTAAAATTCCGGATTTATATTCTAGCAAGTTCTATCTTGAAAAATGGGGAATAGATCCAAATTTCAAGAAGTACAAAATAATTGTGCCAGATTTTTTTAAAGAAGATTCAAAAAAGTTTTTTACACTAAAAACCATTCTGGCTCAGCACCCTTGGTTAAAAATGAGGGCTCTTATTGGAGCGAACTACAGAGCTGATTTAGTCTTTCTCAAGTATTCAGGGGCGGTCAAGTCTCCAGCAGAGGCCTATAGAATGATGGGTTCAGAGAGAGCTACAGCCTATCGCTTATGGAATTCCATTGCTCTCATAGAGGGTTTAGAAAAGTTTGTGGCATAATACTTAGTGGCTGTTGCAAAATAGTTAAATTTGAGGCGCGCCAAGCTCAAATCGAATGAGTCGCACATAAAGTGCGTCGCAGTGAGATTTGAGCGAAACCAACGAAGAAGTTGGCTGTTTCGCAACAGCCACTACTTAATAGACATTTTTCAGTACGCACTGCGCACTTCGTTGTGCCAGAACCTTTTTGATAATCTCTATGGCATGGATGTTGTTGGTTTATAATTGAAAAAAATCAATAACAGATATTCAATCTAAAAAGAATGAACTCCTCTTTCACGTGCAACGACTTTTGCTTCATCATAACCGGCGTCAACATGGCGAAAGATTCCCATTGCAGGATCTGCCGTTAACACTCTTTGCAATCTCTTGCTGGCCTGTTCTGAACCATCAGCAACAATCACTTGTCCAGCATGAAGGCTGTATCCCATTCCAACCCCGCCTCCATGATGAAAACTCACCCAAGAAGCCCCACAGGCCGTATTCGCTAATGCGTTTAAAATAGGCCAATCTGCAACAGCATCAGAACCATCTTTCATCCCTTCTGTTTCTCGATAAGGAGACGCCACACTCCCACAATCAAGATGATCACGTCCAATAACAAGAGGTGCTTTAACCTTCCCTTGAGCAACCAATTCATTAAAACACAAACCCGCTTGTGCTCTTTCACCATACTCTAACCAACAAATTCGTGATGGCAATCCTTGAAACTCAATTCGCTTCTCTGCCATTTCTAACCAACGCAAAAGATGCTCTTTATGTGGAAACAATCGTTTTAAGGCTTCATCTGTTACCTTAATATCTTCTGGATCACCGGATAAAGCAACCCAACGAAAAGGACCGCTTCCACGACAAAAAAGAGGCCGAATATAAGCGGGTACAAAACCTTTAAAATCAAAAGCATTCTTTACACCCACTTCAAATGCGCGTGCCCGAATATTATTACCATAATCAAATGTGATTGCCCCTTTATTCATAAGCAACAGCATTCCCTCAACATGTTTACCCATGCTTTTCATTGACTTTTCAACATAGCCTTTAGGATCACGCTTTCTTAATTCAGAAGCTGCAGCCAAATCGTATCCTTCAGGGATATAACCATTTAATGGATCATGAGCCGAAGTTTGGTCTGTCAACAAATCAGGAACAAACCCTTTTTCTCTAATTTGATGAATCACTTCAGACATATTTCCACATAAAGCAATGGACTTTGCTTGTTTTGTTTTTTTATAATGTTCGACTTTCTCTATTGCCTCATCCAATGACTGAGCAACTTCGTCGATATACCTTGTATCTAAACGTTTCTGAATTCTTGAAGGATCAACCTCAACAGCTAAAACAACAGCTCCTGCGAAAACTCCAGCCAAAGGCTGAGCTCCGCCCATTCCGCCTAAACCAGCAGTTAAAATGCAACGCCCACTTAGGTCTCCTCCAAAATGTTGTCTACCCGCTTCAATAAAGGTTTCATAAGTGCCCTGAATAATCCCCTGCGTTCCAATATAAATCCAAGACCCTGCTGTCATCTGTCCATACATCATTAGACCTTTTTTGTCTAATTCATGAAAGTGATCCCAATTCGCCCAATGAGGAACCAAGTTTGAATTTGCAATCAACACACGAGGAGCATCTTCATGGGTTTGAATAACACCAACAGGTTTTCCTGACTGAATGAGCAAAGTTTCATTATTTTCAAGTTTTTTTAGAGCCTCAAGAATACGCTCAAAGCAATCCCAGTTTCTTGCTGCCTTACCAATTCCGCCATAAACAATGAGATCTTCCGGTTTCTCTGCAACATCAGGATGAACATTATGTTGAATCATTCGATAAGCCGCCTCTTGAAGCCATCCTTTACAATTTAACTGTGAACCTTTTGGTATTTCAATTTTTCTAGAATGAGACATCTCAATATCCTTTCTTTCTCTTAAATCTCCAAATTCCCAACTCGGTTAAACACCATTTCCAATAATTGATCAGATCGAATCAATTGTTTAATAGCTCTAATGTCATTAGAAAACACTCTATCTTTTTCAGCAAAAGGGACTTGCCCCCGGATCAATTCATAAGCCCCTTTAACTGCTGCTACTGGTTCTAACGGTTTACGCAAATCAAGAGCTTGGGCGGCCGAAAGCATTTCCATCGCTATAATATTTTCTGCATTTTTTATCAATTGCCCTAACTTTCTAGCGGCTATTGTTCCCATGCTCACATGATCTTCC
Source organism: uncultured Bdellovibrionales bacterium (assembly GCA_964390785.1). Classification (GTDB taxonomy): domain Bacteria; phylum Bdellovibrionota; class Bdellovibrionia; order Bdellovibrionales; family CAYMLA01; genus CAYMLA01. The sequence continues at coordinate 3,239 of CAYMLA010000135.1, forward strand.
TTATCAACCGAAGTAGGAATGGAATCAACCGAAGCCGGATGTGTAAGAATTTTATTTTCACTCACAAGAGAGGCGGCTGCGACTTGAACAATCATATGACCGCTGTTTAAACCTCCATGTGGAGCTAAAAAAGCAGGCAAATCACTAAACAAAGGATTGATCAATTTTGAAATTCGACACTCAGACATATTGGCCATTGCAGCCATCGCTATAGCTAAAAAATCACAACACAAAGCAACGGGCTCACCATGAAAATTACCACAGGACAAAACTTTTCCTTCATTTGGAAACACCAGAGGATTATCCGTGCTTGAATTCGCCTCAATTTCCAATGTCGCAATGGCATGTCGAATAGTGTCTTTAGCTGCGCCATGCACAGCAGGAATACATCTTAATGAATAAGCATCTTGAACTCGCCCACACCCTTCGTGACTTTCTGATAAGGGCGATCGTGCACCCAATAGTTTTAATAAATTACGTGCTGTCTTAGCTTCTCCGGGATGAGGACGCGTCTGAAAGATAATCGGATCAAAGGCTTTACGACTCCCCTTTAGCCCTTCCAACGTCATTGCTGCAGCTAGATCAGCCATCCAGTTTAATCGCTTCGCTGTATAAGCATTTAACATCCCAATAGCGGTCATCACTTGACAACCATTAATCAATGATAATCCTTCTTTTGCCTGTAAAGTTAAAGGTTCAATTCCTTTCTCTTGCAAAACACCAACAACAGGAACCTGTTTTTGATTTTCAAAAGCCATTCCTTCTCCAATTAGAGCCAAAGCAAGATGAGACAAAGGAGCTAAATCTCCACTCGCCCCAACACTGCCTTGCTGTGGAATAACAGGAATAACTCCAAAATTTAAAAATTCAATAATTTTCTCTACAACATCCGGACGAACCCCACTATGTCCATTAGCTAAAGCGTTAGCCCTTAAAAACATAATCGCTCTCACCTCAACATGTGTAAAAGGCAAACCAATTCCACAACTGTGAGATCGAATAAGATTTCTCTGAAGTTCTTCAATTTCTTTTTTTGAAATTGTAACACTACTAAAAGCACCAAATCCCGTATTAACTCCGTAAATAATATCTCCAGCATCGACACGATCCATAATGTATTTTCGAGAAACATTCATCTTATCTTTTGCTTCTTGAGACAAACGTATTTCACCACAATTTTGAAATGCCACTTCTCGAAGCAAATCAATCGTCACACTCTGACCCGTAATTAAAACCATAAAATTAACCCAATCCTTTTAATGACTTTATTTTTTGAGAATAATCCCCTTTAAAAATATAACTTCCAGCAACCAACACATCAACATCAGATAAGTATTTTAATGTTTGATCATTAACTCCACCATCGACTTCAATCAACTGATGTCCGTTGTGTTTTAAAATCCATTGTCTAATCCAATTTATTTTTTCCACTTGTTCTTCCATAAAGGACTGTCCTCCGAAACCTGGCTCAACGGTCATAACCAAAACCAAATCAACTAGTGGCAAGTATGATTCAATTTTTTCAACAGAAGTATTTGGCTTTAATGTAATGCCTGGTCGACATCCCATTTGTCGAATCTGCTTTAAAACTGTTAATGGATCTGATGTGGCTTCCACATGAATAGTTAAATAATCAGCTCCGGCATTAATGAATTCACCAATAAATTTTTCCGGACGCTCAATCATAAGATGAACATCAAAGGGCAACGACGTCGAAGATCGAATGGATTGTATCACTAGAGGGCCTATTGTCAAATTAGGAACAAAATGTCCATCCATGACATCAACATGAATCCAATCCGCGCCAGCCTTTTCAAGCCTAACTATCTCTTCGTGCAGCCTTGAAAAGTCCGCAGACAGTATGCTCGGTGCAATCAATCGACTCATTTTTTTTTCCATGTTTATTCCAATCATTTATACTAAAATTTGTCCGACTTGAATCGAATAGCCTCTAATAAATTCAGAAGCTCTTTGCTTTTTTCTTGATTCCATCTGTAGCTCATAAATCCCTAAGGCACCCTCCGGTGTAGAGATCCAAATAAAATCATCTTGAATCGCTATAACTTCTCCTGGGGGAGCAACGTTAAATTTTTCAGAAACTTTTGTTTGAAGAACCTTAACTTTTTTTCCTTGTAAAACAAAAAAAGTGCCTGGTCCCAATTTAAAAGCTCTTACCTTATTGTGTAAAACTTGTGCAGAATAATTCCAGTCCAACTGAGCTTCTGATTTTCTTATTTTTTTTGCATAAGTCACAAAAGATTCATTCTGATTGATCCCTGCTAAATTTCCTCTTAAATAATCCATATACTCAATATGCAATAATTGACGCGAAAGAAAAGCCAAATGATCATGAATATAAACAGCATCAAAATCATTATCTAAACTATAATTTTTATAACCTAAAATCGGCCCTGCATCCAACTCAGTCCCAATAATTTGCAAAGTGACTCCAGTTTCTTTATCACCCGCCTCAATGGCTCTTTGAATGGGAGCAGCCCCCCTCCATCGAGGTAAAAGACTTGCATGGACATTAACAACACCTAAGTTAAAAGATTGAATGAGCTTGTCAGACAAAATTTGACCATAAGCAATAACAACAGCAGATTCTGCTCTCCATTGCACAATAGATTCAATCACAGAAGGCTCATTCACATTCACTGGACGATAAAGAGGCAGATGATTTTGAAGAGCCACTTGACTAACGGGGCTGGGTTGCAATTTAAGCTTTCGCCCCGATGGGCGATCGGGCTGACTAATCACCCCAACCACCTCAAAGTGTTCATCTTCTAGCAACAGCTCTAATCCGGGAACAGCAAATGAAGATGTCCCCATAAACACAATTCTCACTTTGCTCACAATTTCACTTCACTTTCATCAATGAGTTCTTCACACTGACTCTTGTCATCATCATCAGAAGCATTCGGATAACCAAATTTTTTAATCTTATTTTTAATTCGGGTCGACTTAACAAAACTCAATCGATCAATGAATAACTTTCCATCCAAATGATCTATTTCATGTTGAATGCATATTGCAAGTAATCCGTCTGTTTTAACAAGAACTTTTTCTCCTGCAAAATTAAGAGTTTCAACCTCAACATACTCCGCTCTGGAAACGACTTCATAATAAGAAGGGACACTTAAGCATCCTTCCTCATAAGTTGTTTCTCCTTTTTTAAAAACAATGTTCGGATTAATTAAAATTAAAGGCTGCTTAACTTTTGATTCTAATTCTGTTTCCTCTTGTTCTTCTTGATCTTTATCAGCTTGCTCACTATTTTCATTTTGGCCTCTTTTAAATCTCGGCCTGGTATCAATCACAACAACTCTTTCCAAACGACCAACTTGAGGGGCGGCCAAACCAATTCCCCTTTTTTCATACATTGTTTCTAAAAGATCCTGAACAAACTTCTCTAAATCTTGATTTACAATTTTCACTGGCAAAGATTTTTGTTTTAATCGAGGGTCAGGAAATGTAAGAACGTCTAAAATGGACATTGTCTCTCCTCTTATTCTTTCAATTAATGGCTATTGCTCAATATTTCACAGCCGACACGAGCTAAAGTAAAATACCGAATTATTTCTTTTGACGCAAGAGAATCAAAAAAGTGATTCCTAACATCAAGATATTTGGAATCCAAGCAGACAAGACAGGCATTATATACCCAAATCGCCCCAATGTAATCGATGAAGAATAAACCGACCAATACAAAAAAGCTAAAAAAATACAAATTCCGATGCTTCGAACAACCCCACCTGAACGATGATGACTCACACTAAAGGGAATACCCAAAAAGGACATAACAAACGCAGCAAGAGCAAAACCAAATTTTGCATGATAATCCACTTCATATCGCATCGTGTCTAGCCCTGACTCTTTGTTTTTTGCAATATAGCCACGAAGTTCAGACATTGTCATGACTTCAATATCTTGAGCTGAATTTTCTAAATCTTTAACGTCTT
>CAYMLA010000136.1:0-7153 GCA_964390785.1 uncultured Bdellovibrionales bacterium
TCCATTGCACCTGTTATTGCTTCTAAGTAAGAGGTTAGTAGTACTAGCTCTGTTATTTTTATTGCTTTATGTTGTTATTGGTCTTCTTTTATTTGAGTTTTTTTTTGCTTTTGATTCTGTAGTTTTGCATATAGTAGTTATATAGTGAACCTTTCTGAAGTTGTATTTGCTAATTTTCTTTGTTATTTATGTCTTCTTCATTTTTTAATTGTAGTAAACAAGGACGGTTTGTTTTAAATGCAGCCAAAGAGCATAAAGCAGCAAAATGTGCAGCTTGAGACTCTTTTCCCCCAAAGGCGCCTCCAAGTCTTTTTACAGAACAAGTCACTTGAGAATATTTAAGTGCTAAAGCGTGAGCAACCGAATGCTGTACTTCCGTTGGGTGTTGTGTTGAAGAAAAAACATCCAAATGATGGTTTTCTGATGGAACAACATAAGCTGATTGCGTTTCTAAATAAAAATGTTCTTGTCCGCCACTCACAAACTCTCCACTTAAACTTAAAGGAGATTGAGAAAGAGCTTGATCGATATCTGTATTTCGACTCAACCAACGAGAAGAAGATAAAAAAAAGTCTTTTTGAATGGCTTGATCAAGAGTTAATATGGGGTCTTCATCCTTGATATTTACTGTGATTTTTTTTATTGCCTCTCGTGCTATCTCTTCTGTTTCAGCAACAACGACACAAATGGGTTCACCAATATAATGAACTCTTTGATCGGCCAACAAAGGCTGGTCTTTAAATTCACTAAGAAGCTCATTTTGACCAGGGATATCTTTTGCTGTATAAACCCCAACAACTCCCTCTGTTTCCAAAGCACGATGATACCCAAGATAATGAATCTCTCCACAGGCAATTGGCGAAACAAATAAAGCCACATGTAATGCATCCGAAGATAAGCGCATCTCACCTATAAATTCCGAACGACCAGAAACATGGGTCTTTGCAGATTCATGAAGAACCTTTGACATAATTAATTCCTCACACAACTCACATCATAATAAAATTTCAAAAAAATATTTTGAGCTAATTTCAAACGATAATCACTACTCGAACGAACATCAGACAAAGGTTTAATACAATGAACAACTTCCGACGAAGCATTTTCAAATTCTTTTTTTTCAAAAGATTTTCCTTTAAGTTTTTCCTCAATGGCTTTTAAACGCAGAGGAATGGCCGCCACCCCTCCCATTGCAATTCTAATGTCTTGAATAATATTATTTTCAAGCACCACACTAAAAGCCGCTGAAAAAGTAGATATATCTAAATCTTTACGCTTTGAAACCTTATAAAGTTTTAAAACCTCATTGGGACGCAAAGAAGGAATCTCTAGTCTGACCAAAAGCTCATCTTTTTTTACATCACAAACCTTGTAATCTTTAAAAAATTGATCAATTAAAACAGATCTCCATCCTCTCAAGCCATAAAGCTCCAATTGAGCATTCATTGCCAATAAAAAGATAAGACTATCTCCAACAGGGGACGCGTTCATCACATTGCCACCCAAAGTTGCAATATTTTTTATTTGTGGTGAAGCAAACAAACCCAAAAATTCAGAAAACTCAGGCCAAGCTTTTTCACTTACTTCTTGAAGCTGAGCCATCGTTACTCCTGCTCCAATAGACCAATGATTCGGTTTTGATTTAACACATTGCAACTCTTTTATTTTATTAATGCAAATAAAATCATTATGCTTTAACGACACTTTATTCTTTACAACCCCAAGATCCGTTGCCCCAGAAATAACATAAGCTTCTGGAAATTTCGTTTTGGCAGCAACGGCTTCCTCTAAAGTTAAAGGAATAAAAACCTTTCCTTCAGCTAAATCCAATTCGATACTTTTATCTCCAAATTGAATGCGTTCCTTTATTAAAGACAAATTTAAGTAACGATCTTTTAACGACGGGCAAGAATCATAATCAATAGACAGCGCGCTTTGAATAATATCTTCATATCCCGTACAACGACACAGATTGCCTACCAAAGATTTTTTAATTGTTTGGCGATTAATTTTTTTTTGATTTTCAAAAAAACCAGAAAGGCTCATAACAAAACCTGGGGTACAGTAACCACATTGTGAACCAAAGTTTTCAGCCAACCCCTTTTGAACTGGAGACAAATGGTCTTCATCTCCTATCCCTTCAATGGTTAAAATATGACAAAGATCAACTTGAAAAACAAAAGCAATGCAAGAATTGACAGGAAAAAAAATGGGTCTATCTTTTTCATCAAAACGATTAGCCACTAAAACTGTACACGCCCCACAATCACCTTCTTCACAAACAATTTTAGTTCCAAGTAATTTATTTTTTTTACGCAAATACTGAGACAACGTCCACATTGCCACTGAATCATCAATGACTTGCCGAACGCCGTTTAGATAAAAAATAATTTTTTTTCTCATCTTCAATTCCTAGTGGCTGCTGCAAAACAGCCACTACCCAGTGGCTGCTGCAAAACAGCCACTACCCAGTGGCTGCTGCAAAATAGTCAAATTTGAGGCGTGCGAGCTCAAATCGAACGAGGCGTACATTAAGTACGTCGCAGTGAGATTTGAGCGAAGCCAACGAAAAAGTTGGCTGTTTTGCAGCAGCCACTACCCAATTAATCACAAGGTGGAGACGCCTCCGGTTCCATTTCAGATGTCTTATCGATAGAAGGCTCAATGCCCTGCTTATAACGCTCCAACCATCGTTTGTCTTTCTCATCAAGCTCTTCACCAACCATAAGAGCCTCTTCAAGATCTTGAGCTCTCTTTGCTTCTCTAATTTCTTTTTGTCTTTTCTTTTCTTCTTCAAAAAAATCAGTCGATGTTGAAATTTTTGAAATCTGCTCATTGATTAAACCCAACTCCTCTTCTCCATCGGAATAACTTTTTCCAACACATTCAGACATCTGATCGGTAATCTGTGATAAAACAAGCTGTTGACCGGCCTGATCTTCGGTGATCCCTTCTGGCAATAATTGATCGATTTCATCCAATGTGGGCAATTCACGTAAATTTCGAAGACCAAAAATTTCTAAAAATTTTCTTGTGGTTCCATATTGCATAGGTTTTCCTGGCAAATCACTTTTTCCCTCAAAACGAACAATGCTTTTTTCCATTAAAGCACGCAATAAATGCCCCGACTCAACACCTCTAATTTCATCAATTTCAGATTTTACAACAGGCTGTTTATAGGCAACAATGCTTAAAACTTCTAATGCCTGTTGCGAGAGTTTAAATGGTTTTCCCTTAACTGCTTTTTTTAAATACTTAAGATTATCAACTTTAGTTCTCAGCTGATAACCTCCTCCAACCATCTCTAAATAAAAACCTCTGTGTGCATCAGCATATTTAATAGTTAAACGATCTAGCAACTCCCTGATCTTTTTGGAATCAATATTAGTTCCTTTAAATACCGCTTTTATGGACAATAAAGTAACAGGACGAAAAGCAACAAATAAAACACTTTCTAATATGGACAATGCAATATCATCTTCTATTACTTCAACGTCTTCAATTTCAACAGAATCAAATTCAGACAATTCCGTTAAATGAAAATCTTCATCCAGAGAGTCATCTAAAGAATCACCATTTTCTTTAAGATCATCATCTAATTTTAAAAATAAATCTTCTTCACTCTCTTGATCCACTGAATTGTAATCTTGTTCGTCTTCAAAACTTAAATCTGTATCAGTTTCATCCATTTCATGTGTCTCATTTGATTCATCTGTTTCATCTTCTAGAGCTTGACAAAGTTGATCATCGAACTCTTGATCAACAAGTTCTTGTTCTTGTTCTTGTTCATTAACCCTATATTGTTCTTGATCACTTCTATCCATCACTTTATTTAAACCCTTTCTTATAATCCCATTTCTTGTTCAACCTTAACAATGTCTTCATCTGTTGCAGACTCTAAAATTAAATTCTCAGAACTTATTTCATCTTCTTTTTGAAAATCATTAAAATCCTCATCACTTAAATTCAATTTAACTGATCCTCCCTCGTTTTGATTAGCCTCATACTCCTCAACTTGAGAAATTGAATCCTCTTCAATTGCTTTTAATGTTTGAATATGAATTGATGAATAAGGCTCACTTTGAAAGACAGAAACAAAACCCATTTTACACAGTTCAAGTAAAGAAAGAAATGTGATTAATAACTGAGGCCGAGGACGCTCCTGATCATCAATTAAACACTTTAACTCAATTCTTTCACCAACAACCAAACAGAATCTCAGTTCCATTATTCGACTTGCAATCGATTGAAGTTTTTCTTTTACACGATGAACATTATTTTTTATATTTCGCAAAACCAAACGATAAGCACTAATTAAAGCAAACAATCCCCCATCACTTTCAACTTGTATCTCCTCTGCTGATTCGGGAAGTCCTTCTTTTAGTCCTCTTTTCCAAACATCTCTCCCTAACAAAGGACGCTCATACAACGTTTTTGATGCTTCTTGATACTTTTGATATTCTAAAAGTTTTTGAACCAATTCCTTACGTGGGTCTTCATCAGCAATCACTTCCCCCTGTTCATCATATTGAGGCAAAAGCATTTTTGATTTAATATGTATAAGGGTAGCGGCCATCGACACAAACTCTCCAGCAACCTCTAAATCCAATTCTCTCATTATACGAATATAATCAAAGTATTGACGAGTAATTTCATGAATATTAATATCAAAAATTGCCATTTCTTCTTTACGAATAAGGTAAAGAAGAAGACTCAATGGCCCCTCAAATTGACGCAAATGAACACTAATCAAAAAAAACCCTCCGCCTTTATTGCTCAACAATAATCTTCACTATCGTGCGTGAATACAGACCCTGAATTCAAGCTCTAACACTGCGCTTATATAAAGTTAAACAGTGGCCGTTGCAAAACAGCCACTTATAGGCGAGTTGCAAAACAACCACCTTTTTCGTTGACTTCGCTCAAATCTCACTATTTTGCAACAGCCACTGTTTAATGATTGGCCTGCAACACTCTTTTAAAGTAAAGCAAAACCAATTAAAATATTATAAATCCATATAGCCGGTTGAAACCAAAAACTAAGTGCTCCACTTAAAATCCCCAACAACAAAATAACACTTAAAATCATTTGATTATCTTCTAGTTTTTGATTAACCGAATCCGGTAAAAATCGAGCAACAACTTTTCCTCCATCCAAAGGATGAATGGGAATCAAATTAAAAATAAACAAAAACAAATTGATTTGAATAAAAAAAGGCAAAAATTCAAAAACAAACTTCTCAATGGGTTGCTGATAAAAAAGAGGAATGGCTATTTTAAGGGCAATTGTTCCAATTAAGGCTAAAACGATGTTCGATAAGGGGCCAGCAAAGGCAATCCAAAAAAGATCAATTTTAGGACGCGTTAAATTTCTCGGATTAACAGGAACAGGCTTTGCCCAACCAATTAAAAACCCTGCTGGCTGAATAAAGGCTAAGATTGGCAATAAAACTGTGCCTATAAAATCAGCATGAGGAATCGGATTCATGGTTAAACGCCCCATCATCTTTGCCGTTTGATCCCCTCTCAATTTGGCCACCCAAGCATGAGCCATTTCATGAAAACAAAGAGCAAATAAAAAAGCGATGTATTTAGGAAGGGCTTGCGCCACAAGTGCTAAAATATCCATTTTCGTAGTTTACTTTAGACCTTATGCTTTTGTCTAGCCTCGTTTGGCCATTCAGTAAAACCTTATAAACTCTCTCTATGACTGGTTTAAAACACTCCCCTTTGCATAATGCGTTAAATATTTTATTCTATTAAGAGATGACGACAAATAAAGCTCACTTTTTTGAACGGTAAACTTTGAACGAAACGAAGTGGAATCTGCGTTATGATTCAGTTTTCTTATTTTATTTTTATTTTTGTTTTAGTTTTTATTTTAACTGATGCATTTAATGCTCAAGCGAGCTTTAGCAATTACAATTCAATTCTTATTGGGAGTCGTGCTGCAGGAATGGGTGGAGCCTTTACTGCATTAAGTGATGATCCTGCAGCATGTTCTTTTTATAATCCAGCCACTTTATCTGAAATGAAGGGAGCAAGCCTTTCTTCTTCAGTGAGTCTGTTTAACAAATACGACACGCAATACGATAAACATGATAATTTGACCTCAGCCGCACTTCGAGCCAATCAGGGAGCATTTGAACAAATCCCTTCATCAACCGGTTTTTTTTCTGGATTTGGCCCATTTTCTATTGGAATTACTATCGTTAATCCTAATCGAGATAATTATTCTGGAGTGATCAAATCACAAGATGACAACACCTCAAGTTTAAACTTAAACGATAAAGTCATGTGGTTTGGTGGAGCTTTATCCATAAACTTAGATCAAAAAAATAGCATCGGATTTTCTGCCTATTATACCTCTCGTGATTATTTTCGCTCCTATCGACAAGAAAGCTTCAACTTAGATAACAAAACCATTACTGAAGAAAAAAGTTATACCACCAACTCAATCGTTTATATTTTGGGATTTTTACACAAATTGAACTCAAATTGGAAATTAGGAACTAGTTTAAGACTTCCCTCCATACAAATCAGTGGAAAAGGAAGCTATTACCGATCAATCATTTCATCTTCTTCACATGAACTCATTAATGAATCCAATATTTCTTCAAAATCCAAAATTCCACTTAAACTTGCTTTTGGAATTTCATACTCTATTCCTTTTCAAAACGCCTATTCTTTTGATATTCATTACTATCAATCTGAAAAATATTTTGATCAAGATTTTGAATTTTCAAAAGACCTTATAAATAATCGCGACCTAATCAATATCGCTTTTGGATGGGAACATTTTATGTATAACTGGTTCTCTCTCCGATTCGGACTCTTTACTAATTATTCTTCATATAAAAAAACAACTCTTGACCAAAGCAGCCGCTATCGAACTGGCGATTTTGTTGATATGTGGGGCTTTTCCGCCAACATGGCTCTGTATACAACAAATTATTTTTCGCTTACATTTGGGGGATACTACACGGGAGGCAATGGAGAAAGCACACAATTTTTTAATGAAAAACTAGTCACAGTTCCAAAATCAGAACAAATTTTTTCAATGCTACTCGCCTCATCGATTCATTTTTAAAAAGATCTTCTCATAGAGCGGACTTCGTCCGCAGCCTACAGATTTCAGTCTTCAGTTCTCAGC
>CAYMLA010000137.1:0-7141 GCA_964390785.1 uncultured Bdellovibrionales bacterium
GACTTTGCCGTTTGAAACAATAAACATTGCGTAATGATAAATTTGCTTAAAAAACGAGATTTGGGAGTCTTATAGTATAAAAGACTTAAGTACAAGAAAAAAATAGAGGTTGAAAAGCTAGATTTTCATCCTGTCTTTTTTATTGGGAGCATTATAAAATGTGTTTTCAAGATGTTTTTTTACTCAGAAGAATCATTGGTTTTTGGTGAGGCAACATTGAGACATTGTGGAATAAATTGAGTTAAAAATGAAATGAAATTCAGATCAATGGAGTGATCTGAATTTAAAGTGACCAATAAATCCATTAAATCACAAGATATTTCTTTTATATTCCCTAAGCAGTTTTTAAGTTCATTTTTGTCATAGCTGATTTTATCTTCATCAATGGCTTCGAAGACATCAAATAAAGTGGGGTATGTTTTAGCGTCGAATCCAAGTGTTGTTGTTAAATTTTTTGAATGATGAATGGATTCAATGCAATTAAGGGGGACGCTTTCAAAATAGCATAAAGAAAGGGTTTGACAAAGAGACTCTGGGAATTCCAAAAGATTGCTTTGTTCAGAAGAATCGTCGTCTTTATTTTTATCGTCATTTTTATCATCATTTTCATCTTTAGTGTCATCAATAGTTTGAGCCGGTGGACTATCTAGAGAATCTTTGGGATCTGGGTTTCCCGTTTCCGTTCCTGATAATTTGCAATTGCTTAGAATAAAACCAAAAAAGAGAATAAGTAGAAAATTTTTCATGTTTGATCCTTTTTCTCTAAATGAGTTAAGGGGAAAAATTGCATATTGAGTTGATAAACATTGTTTTTATCTTTGTCATTTTCAGCAAGAAGGAGAAGCTCTTTTCGAAAATTTTGTATTTTTTCAATAGCAATGACGTGATTTTTTGAAGATAGAGCAATGGTCACAGCAGAAATATCTCTTTTAGATGCTGGGACTTGATAGATAGAATTAAAAGCTAAGTTCATAACATTTTTATGATAAGAAATAATGGCCGTATTTGAAACTTGATCACCAGAGCTTATGGTTTCGTTGAGAACTTGAATTTTTCCCTTTGAGTCGATATTAATGAGTTGAAGAGACTCTAGGACTTTGAGTGCTTTTTCGACTTCAGCTTGAGGGATTTTGGGAAATAGATTTTTTGATATCCAATCAGTCGTTTGAGGAGTTTTTTGAAGGAGAAGCATTTCTCGAATGGCAGGGTAATACCATTTTGAGTAGTATTCAAATTGACTTTCAGCAAGAGGTTTGACTTTCATTTGTTTTTGAAATGATGAGAGTTTTTGAGCATAAAGTTCTTTTCTTGTATGAGTTTTTGCTTTGTTAAAGCCTATGAGTGTATAAAAAAAATCAGATTCTTGTTGATTGAGTTGAAAAATTTGAGCCACTTTTTCCATGCTTGTTGGAGAAAGATGACGTTTTCCAGTAACGACCAGTTGAAGAAAATTAGGTGAACTAAATCCTGCTTTTTGAGCAAACCAACGAAATGAAAAAGGGAGTTTCATTTCTTTTCGATGAGTGATAAGAGCTTTAATCAAAGCACGATAATCATTATAGTGATAAATATTAATTTTACTTTTTGGTCGAGGCATAGTGTAATAACTCATCGGATTTTTTGCTCCTGACTGCAATTTTTAATGCACAAGCATTGAGTCAAAATTAAAAGCAAGAGGCCGTTGATAGCCTCCCCTCACTGAGTGGCTGTTTTGCAACAGCCACCACTTAGGTCTAGCGCTCTACCAATGAGTGCAGTTGAGTTTATGTTCAGGGATTGAAAATAATAGCTGGTCTTGCGTCTGGTTTAGGTCGCTGAAATGATGTTTAGTAAGACCCAGTTGGGAAACAGCAATCACTGAATCCTTATGCGTAAACAATCGCTTTATTCCATCTATAGAATAACTTCTGCATTTTTTGGGGTACCAATGAGCATGTGAAATTTGGCCTACTTTTTCAAGTTGATCATTCGCTTTGAAAAAGAGAGCTCCTGAGAAAGAGCTCGAAGGATAGGGATAGGGGGCACCAAAAGAAGACTTATTTTCGTTGAGGAGGGGAGAAGTTGAAATTGAATCCACTTTTAGCTCAACAGGAAGTCCAATAAGATTTTGTTTTGAATCAAAGTAAAAGGCGTGAGAATCAGAGAGGGCTTCAGATTGAGACCCTTCTTTTCCCAAATCATGAACAGCAAGACGTTTTAAATGATAAGAAACGGATGTGTCAAATAGAGAGAGTTGTAATCCGCGATTGAGAACATAAGATCCCATGTCTATTGTGTTGTATCCAAATCCAATAAGGCGATTTTCGTTGATAGGATGAAGGTAGGTTGAAAAGCCAGGAATCTTGAGTTGATCAACAATTTTTGGATTTTCGAGTGAACTAAAGTCAATGGCAAAAAGAGGGTCTGTTGTTTTAAAAGTCACAATATAAGCAATGTCTTTGTGGTACCTTACGGCTCGAATGTCTTCTCCTGTTCCAAATTCATTGATACTGGAATAGATGTCAAGTGATTGATTAAATGAATTTTCTTTGAGAACCCAAAAGTGATTTTCTGCAAGGTCTTCAAAAGTGTTCCATATTGATCCAGTCGTTGTGGATATTAAAAAATAGGGAGTTTCATTTCTAATGATTTCTTTTAAAGACCATCTGTCTTTAATTCTTCCTCGAACTGTCCCAACGGCATAAGAAGAAAAATCAGGACTATATTGATTTTTTGACAATGAAATTTTAGTGATTGTAAGGGGAAGGCTTTGAGTGTTATTGTTTTGATCTTCAAACCAATCATAGGTTTCTTTTATAAGATAGATGTTTTCGTTTGAAATATAATAATGGTCTATGGCACCTGTTACTCCAATCGAATGTGGAGGGGCATGAACATCATCTAAATTAAGGCTAAAAAGGCGAGTGATATTGGTGTCCCAATCATTGTATTTTTTTTTGAAAATATGATCACAAGAAACGTTCATAAATTGAGTTTGGTTTTGAGTGACTGTTTCATATTCATCGTTTAAATAATCGAAATCAATGGATTCATTAAAAATTAACAAAAGTTTGTTATTAACAATTCGTGACTCTCGATAAGATCCATCAAATTCAAATTCTTCTACTAGATTTGTATCAACTTGAGTGGGAAAACTGTCAGCGATAAGAACTTCAAAAAAGCTTACTGTGGTTTTAGTTGAGATAGGATAGGGCATAAATAAATGATTGTTAACTGCAGAATCTGGGTTTGATTGATAAGAGGGAATTTCGTCATAAGAATCGGATTGTGATTGAGAGATAACAATGAGATGCTTGTTTGATAAAAAAAGTGTGCTGCTATAAACGTTCTTTCCGAGATTGATTTCTCTTTTTATTGTAAAATCATGAGCATCAATTATTTTTACAATTTCATTTTCAGCAATGAAAATAAGATTCTCATCTGATTTAACCCAATCGTCTTCGTCAATAGAGCTTTCTTGTAAATTTGTAATTGATGATTTGAAGCCTTTTGTTGAATTGCTTTGATTGTCAGATTGAGATTCAGAGTTAAATACAAGAGCAAGAGTTGAATTTGTGGATTGATTTTTTTGTCTTGCATTGTTTTTAAAGTCCTTGATGAGTTCGTTACAGTTTTTATAGGGTGTTTTGATGTCCAAAATTTCGACGAGGGGGGGATCTTCAGATTTTGAATTTTGACCATTTTGTAAACAATCTAGGCATCCCGTGAAAAAAACTAAAATAAAAATCATTTGAAGAGTAAACAGGAATAAAGATTTCATACGAACTCCTTTGTTAGTTCTTGAGATTTCATCTCAAGTCTTATTAAAATTGAAATCCTTCTATTACATTCTGAGGGGATTTTTGGGGCTGTTTTAATTTTGACGTTCTATTTAGTGGCTGTTGTATCGATGAGCGTGCTTTTGTTTTGTCGGTTGAGTTTGAAAAAAAGAGAGGGGTAAACTAAAATTATTTTATAAAATCGTATTCAATTAGAATACGATTTTATTCGCAATATACTGAAATTAAAAATAAAATCAAAATAAAGAGAATTTTTTTTACTAAAACTGTATACAAAATAGGCTTAATTGACAGTTGTTGTGAAATAAAAAAATGAACGAAATGAACGAAATGAAAAAATTTCTCTATGTATAAAAGAATTCTGTGTAATTTTTTTAAAATTGATAAAAAATAAAATTAATATTGCGAGCAATTGGAGTTGTGGTAATTGAATAGACTTAATAACGACTGAGTGGTTGCTGCAAAACAGCCAATTGTAATGCTCACTGAGTATTTTTTACAGGAGATATTGTTTATGAAAAAAATTGTTTTAATCACACTTTCTTTGGTCTTTTCTTGTTCTGTTTTTGGATCGCTTAATAGCGAAAACGATCCTTATGTTTCTAATGCAGAATTTTACATTGAGCTTTTTGCAGGAGTGCATAGCTGGAATTCAGAAAAAAACTGTGAAAAAGTAGAAGTTAAGTCTGTTGATCATTTTTATGATACAACCATGAATGGTTATTATGTTGCGAGTGTTAGCATTGGAACTGAAAAACAATCTTATTATGGATCGACTATTTATAATTATACTGATGTAAAACTTGGAAATTCACTTGAAGAACCATCTGTGTTTATGACGAGGGTTTACTGTGGAGATTTTGGAATAGATAATCCTATTGATTTGATTTTTAAAGCTTGTTACACGCGAGTGACATTTCAAGAAAATGAAAAAGGGGATTTAATTTCTTTTAAACTTGAAAGGGCAGTTAAAGGGCCAGTTGTTCCTTATAAGTCATGGGAAACGGTTGTTGATTGTTATAATCAATAATTGGCAATTAAAATTACAAAATTCTTGTTCAGTAATCACATTAAAATATTTAGAAAATTTTAATCTTTACATTAATGCCGTAACGTTTACGGCATTAATGTTTAAGCCTTCCTGTATTCGTTATTAAACTCAAGCTTAAGATTTAATTCAATTTGACTAACAATCGACCTTTGACCTAAAAATATTTCATCCATTGAAACATTCAAACTTGAGTATTTCAAAAATCCATTTGCTGATTTATGTAAGAGTTCATTTTTCGTTGACCAAGATTTTTTATCGCGACTCGACTATTACAATTGCGACAAGCCAGGCGAATATTACGAGGATTGTTATTGTTTTACTGCTTGCTTATTAATATTGACGGGTTTATCCATTGCCGTCGCTGCAAAATGGATAATCCCATGAGTGCTAAAAAGTTTGTGCCAGTTAAAAAGCAAGCAGGAAAATAGTGGCATGAATTTTTGTGTATGGGGAAGATCAAAACAAAACTTGATGTTTTAAAGGATTAAAAAAAGTTACATCGTCAACAATAAATGGATGAGTCTCATTGGTTTGACAGGCAACCCAGCGCACTATTTTGTAACGACTCTGCAAAATGTTTGAAACTTTTTGCAGATTTCCGATCACCTCTTTCGGATACTCAGAAGACTTAACTTCAATAAGATGCAATTTATTTCCTTGCTCAATTACAAAATCTATTTCTAAATTATTTTTGTCTCTATAAAAATAAATTGATTTCTGTATTTGCTGGAGAGTCGCTTGTCGATACAGTTCGTTAAAAAATAAATTTTCAAATAAATGACCGTATAAAATCGAATTTTTCAGTTGATCATTAGTAAAAATATTGAGTAAAAAATTAAGTAAACCTTGATCTCTAAAATAAATTTTTGGTGACTTTACAAGTCTAGACAAATGATTGCTAAAAAAAGGTTCCAAGCTATAACAAATGTTGCTGGTTTCAAGTGTTTGAAACCAACGCTTACCTGTTGCTGATGTCACTCCAGCGTCTTTAGACATTTCAGTAAAATTTGTCAACTGCGCCACCCTAAGTGCACAGCTTCTTAAAAAACGATTAAAGGCTCTAAGATCTGATACTGCTAATAATTTTTGTAAATCTCTTTCTAAATAGGTCAGCACATAACTATTAAAAAATATGTTTGTAGTTAAATCGTTTTCAACCCACAATTCTGGAAAGCCGCCTCGGAGTAAGTATGAGTCTACATTTAGACCTGCATTTTTGACTTCAGCTATGGAGAGCGTATCCAATTCTAAAACAGCTAAGCGCCCAGCCAAGCTCTCACTGACTTCTTTCATTAATTCAAATTTTTGGCTTCCTGTTAGTATCCATTTGCCTTTTAACTTTCGATCATTGTCTATTTTAACTTTCAAGTGTCTAAACAATGAAGGCACATATTGAATCTCATCAAGTATGACTCTTTTATCAAATTGATTTAAGAAGGTGTCGGGAGAACTTTCTGCGGCATCAGACAGTGCTGGCGAATCAAAACTAATGTAGTCAGCATCAGGAAAAATTTGTTTAAGCAAGCTTGTTTTGCCTGTTTGGCGAGCTCCTGTTAGCAAAATACAGGGCACTAGGTTGGATAGCTTTAGTAATTCTTTTGATAAATCTCTTTCAAGCCACATATTTAGCCAATATAAAATGCAATTATAGAAATGTCAAAATATATTATTAAATTTTAGAAATAAGCAGTGGCTGTTTTGCAGCAGCCACTAATTTAGATGCGGATGATGGATATGATGAGTTGAGCGTGTTCCAATTCGAACTTTTTAATAAAGGTGGATTTTTCGAGCTGAGTTGGAAAAGTGATTGAAGTGGCTAGAGTTTCAGCACACACGAAATCAAGATGTGTTTCAATCGCTGATTGAGTTTCTTTATTGCATTGAAGTTGCAATGAGATTCTGTCATTGAGATTGAGTTGAGCCTCTTTTCTTGTTATTTGAATTCGACGAACCACTTCGCGCATGAGTCCCTCTTCTAACTGTTTAGCATCAAGATTAGGATTAACTTGTATGCTCACGTTTTGACCCGTGAGAAATGTGTTTGATTCAACACGTGGATGTCTGTGGATGATAATGTCTTCTTTTGATAGAGTGTGGCCGAGAATTTCGAATTGTTTTTTTTGTTGCAATTGATTGATCTCTGCAGGAGAGAGTTGAGATAGAGTTTGACTCATTGATTTTATTTCATTCCCGATACGAGATCCAAGGCGAGCAAAGTTGGGTTTTACCGAGAGTGTGACCATTTCATCTTCATGACTATCATAGAGCGGACTTCGTCCGCAGCCTACAGATTTCAGTCTTCAGTTCTCAG
>CAYMLA010000138.1:0-4016 GCA_964390785.1 uncultured Bdellovibrionales bacterium
TGCTTAAAAAAACGAGATCTGGGAGTCTTATAGTATAAAACTCGACTCGTATCAATTTAAGACACACACTTATTGCCCGATAAATAAATGTCACTTCCAGCGCCGAAGAGACGTTGCGTTAAATGGGTCTTATTAAATGAAATTCTTCAAATTATAATTTAAGCACCAAATTAGCAAATTCACAAATTCTGTTGGATGGACAATTTTTCTCTTGTAATAATTTCAGAAAACTTCTCTTTTTTCCAAGCCTCATTGATGTTTAAAATTTGTTTTGATAGTCATTATTATCAATAAAGACATCACTGTATTTTTTAAAAAACAAAACAGGAAAAAATGCCATGAAACGACGATTGTATTTTTATTCTCACTACATACTTTTTTTAATTTTATTTCTAACACCGAAAGCCTATTCAAATGAAACTGTAGACGGAATTGAAGGCAGCAACCTTGCCAAACTCTTTTTTCCAGAAAAATATGAAACAAAACTTGACGACCTGGATCCAACAACGTGGTCTGACTATGACTGGTCAGATTGTGCGAATAGTGCCTATGCTTATCATTTATTGTTATTTGAAGATTCCGACAAGTATCAAGGACGTAAAGTTCTAGTTAAAATGTGTAGCCCAGACACACTGTATACCTGGCAAAGAGGCCGCGGGCTTCAACATATTATTGACCAAATCGGACCAGAAAAGAAAAACTGGCCGAACATTTTTGAACGCCCGATCTACACCCATACAAACCCACTAGCAACTTTTGCTTATGGAAAAGAATCTTTTCGCTTCAAACTCAAAGAGAATGTCGATGTGGTCTTATATGTTGAAGGTTATGGCTCACAAATAATTGACAACAAGGATTTCTGTACGAATAAAATTTTGAAATCTGATCAACTTGATCATGCAATTATTGCTCGTTACGTTGAAAAGAATACTCATGGACAATATGCCAAGAATGAATTCACTTTTATTGATTATATCATATGCTCACCACAAGTAATTGAATCTTGGAGTTGGGGAGAAAAAATGCACTATGACGAACTTGTAATCGCTACAATCTGGTATGAACGAGCAAATAAGATTCCTAATGGATATCACTACTATGAGCATTACATGAAGTATAAAGAGAGAGATCTTCTGATGGGTTTTGATTTTGATGGAAATCCTATGTCTTGGTTTATACTCCAACAGCGAATGACCGAATGGCAACAAAAGATCGACAACTCCTTGTTGGTAACAAATCCCGACGCATCAAATTTTCTTTCCAGTTTTTCAAGCAAGTCTGAAAAACATTTTAGTACTAAACGACCTTTTTACTTTAATGAAAATTAATGTTTAACTGTTTTGCAACAGCCCCTAAATACAATTTAAAAAGCAATCGGAGTCTACCCTTGATTAAGCAAAACTATGAAAAGTGAGTAAATAAAAGTTATGGAAATAATTGTTTTACGAGTAAAGCCGGCATCAAATTCTTGGTTTTCTCTTTGTGAAGAAGAGTATAAGAAAAAAATTAAACACTTTACTCGATTTGATATTGTTTCTGTTAAATCACTTAAAAAGTCTCGTGAAGATCAGAGCGTAAAAAAAAAGAAAGAATCAGAATTTCTTATTAAATCGATTGCTCAGGACGACTTTGTGATTTTATGCGATGAAAAAGGAAGCGAGTTGGATTCGCTAAAATTTTCTAAAAAACTACAGCAATGGATTGAACTTCCAAAAAGAAGAATTGTCTTTGTTGTGGGAGGAGCTTATGGCGTTGAAAAAACTCTTTTTGAAAGAGCCAACTTTAAATGGTCATTTTCTTCTTTGGTTTTAAACCATGTTGTTTCTCAAGTTGTTCTTTTAGAACAACTTTATAGAGCCTTATCCATAATAAATAATCGCTCTTATCACAATGAATAATTCAACAATCGGGTTTATCGTGTTGTCGTTCTAGAATCACTTGGTTTTGAAGATGGCGATAACTCTTTTGAATTCCGAATTCGATTTTGGCATTCAACAGAATCAAAATCAAGAAACCGCTCGATTGTGTCCCCTTCATTGGGATTCAAAAGACGTAATAAATCATTTTCAATGTTATTATAAATTGCGATTGAATTATGTGTTCTTCTGCATCCAAGCCAAGCTTCGCTTGAGCCAAGATAAGCGATATTGGTTTCTAAACTTAATTTCCTGACAGGTTGATAGGAACAAGTAAAATTATTAACGGTATTTCTTGCAAAAGTAAGCTTTTGTGAAAATAAATAGTTCCAGATAACAGCAGATGATGAGCTTCTTGAAGGCTTTGATTTGGGTTTTATATTAAGATTACTATCTGATTTGGGAAGAGGAGACTTCTTCCGATCGGGGTTTGGCGCAATCCAATTTGAAAACCTTTCCAAAGCCTTTTGTGTGGCAACAATTCCATCTTGGGCGTCCCTAAAGGCTAACGAAGCCGCCCTTGTGTTATCTCCAATCCTTCGCACGGTGCCACTAATTCGTTCCGGCATAGCAGTAATTGCCGTTACGGCTTCCATAAAAGATTCAGCCGTTTGAATTTTTTCATTTAATAAGTTGCGAAAAATATCTGATTGTTTTTCTAGATCGAGATACTCAAAAAATGAATGACTATTAATTTCATCATGTAAAGGACAGTCGCTTCCTAAAACATTTAAATAAATTCCCAATTTGTTGGTTTCATTTCTATTAAACTCTGTATTGGCGGGACCTTTACAGTTATTGTCTAAGATAACACTAGCCGTGGGTAAAATTCGAGCAGCAACATTTTCTTGTCCAAGCTCCTCTGGTTGTTCAATGAGATAAGAATGATGAATACATTTAGAATCAGAGCTGATTTCAACTAAAGAAACTATGTTGAAATCATTATTGGGATCTAATTTAATGACAAATTTTTTTCCATTTTCACATTCAACTGTTGCAAAACTTAATTCTTGAAAGAGTGAAAATTCAAAAGGAATTTGTTTGGGCGTACAATGATTTCCAGAGAGGGGTTGTTCAATTTGTTTAATAAGTTGTTTTATTTTATCGTTGATGGAATCTCTTTTGATCTCATCAATAGTCAAAGCCGTAAGAGAAAATTCTGAAGTGGAAGCCGTTTTTAATTGCTCATGAGGGTTTATTTGTCTGTAAGAAGTAGGCTGAGAAAGCCTGTTAAGAAATCCCATGCATTGTTTTTGAGTTTTAACTTCAATTTGATTACAAGCCGTTGAAAATATAAAATACACAATAAGCGCTAACGGAGCCGCCGCCGTGTAATGCTCATGAAGTGAGTATAAAGAAACAAACGTTGAAAAAAAATAAACTAAAATGGAAATAAAAATAAAAATAAAAAAAATAGAATGTTCAAATTTAAAAAATTTTGAAAAATAATTTAAATAATGTCTCATAACGAGGATTTGTCTCCGTTTTTGGCTTTCAACTTTTAACAATCAATCCCATAAAATCGAGTCTCTGAAAGCAGACAACTTAACGTGTCTTTGTTTATTTTAGCTCAATTCAATGAAACGACTAAACATAAAAGTAAAATATTTTTTACGAGATGTTCTGGATAAGACTTAAGTTGTGGCTGTTTTGCAGCAGCCACTATTTTGTGACGCAAGTTCCTTCTGATCCAGGATTTGATAATTCATTAATTAAAGTGTCGTGTTGATTAAGTCCAACAATATGAAAGGAAGACAGTTGTTTTTCGAGCAATAAAAAACTTTCCTCTAGCTTGGGAATCATTCCATCTTGAATTATGCCTTGTTTGATTTTTTCTTTTGCCTGTTCAATGGTTAAGAGCTGAATTCGAGATTGAGGGTCGTTAATGTCTTCAAAGACTCCTCCGATATTGGTGATGAGAGCAAATTTTTGAGCAGCGAGTGTTTTTGCAACATGAACAGCAATTGTATCCGCATTGATATTGAGTTGAATCCCATTTGAGGCGGCCGTTAATGGACTTAAGACGGGTGTGTATCCCGCATCGAGAAGAGCATAAAAAAGTCTTGGATTGATTTCTTTAACATCTCCAACAAAACCAAA
>CAYMLA010000138.1:4026-7079 GCA_964390785.1 uncultured Bdellovibrionales bacterium
GGCTGAAAAATCCATTCTTTAACTATAGTTTTGCCATTGCTCCCTGTAACAGCTTTTGGTGGCCGCTGATGAGCCTCAATGCAAGAAATTCCATTAACACTTGCCGCCAAAACATGATGTTTTTTTAGACACGCCAGTATGTTTGAGTTTATAACACCTGGCAAAGTCATTTTCATGACTTCAAGGGTGTCTTGGCAAGTGATTCTTCTTCCTCCAACAAATTGTGTTTTAATGGAAAGGCACTCTGAAAGCTTTGTAGCAAAAGGCCCTCCTCCATGAATTAAAACAGGTTTCATTTTTTGGGAAAGAAGTTTTTTAACAGACTCTACTAAATGATTTAACAGAGTCGGATTTTCAACAATCTCTCCACCAAATTTAATAACAACAATTTGTGAATTTTCCACAATAGCATCCCCTGAGAATAAAGATTTTTTTCGACAATTTAATCTTATGGCCAAGTGCCAAAATCATTGAGTCCGCAGTCTTCTTCAAATCCAAACATTAAATTCATATTTTGCACCGCCTGTCCGGAGGCTCCTTTAACAAGATTGTCAATAGACGCACTGACAGCAAATGAACGCGTTCCGCTTTTTTCTTCTCTTAAGCTCCAGCCAATTTCAACATAGTTTGTGTGAGCAATAGAAATAACTTCAGGGAATTTATTGTTGCCCAAAACTCTTACAAAAGGAGCGTCAGAGTAAAAATCGGTGTAGATTTTTTCAATGTCTTTTTCGGTGATTTTGGGATCAAGATCAACAATTGAATTTGTTAAAATTCCACGAGTAAACGGTGCCGACATTGGAATAAAATCAACAGAAAGATCAATGCCACCAGCATCTGTTAAAACCTGTTCCATTTCTGGTTGGTGTTGATGAAAAAGCATTTTATAACTTTTTAAATTAAGCGCTCGAATAGGGTGATGAGTTCCCGCTTGAGGGTGAACACCACTCCCACTGCTTCCTGTTGGCCCAACAACGCGCGCTTTGTTTTTTAATAACCCTTGTCTTGCTAGGGGGAGTAAACTTAAAGCAACGGCAGTGGGGAAACAACCCGGATTTGCTATGCGTGTCGCTTCTTTGATTTGTGATTTATTCATCTCTGGAAGTCCATAGACAAAAGTAGAAATGTTTTCAGGATTAGTATGAGTTGTTTTATAATAATGATTATAAACATCGATGTTTTTGATTCTATAATCTCCAGAAAAGTCTATAATTTTACAACCTGTTTTAAAAAGCTCAGGGGCTTTTAAATAAGACACCTTATGAGGAAGAGTTAAAAAAACAACATCGCAATCTTTGGCCGTTTGTTCGGGAGTAAGGTCTTCAAAAATATACCGCGTTCGATTGGCAAAATTTTTATGAACCGCTCCAATGTTTTCACCGACATGATCGATACTTGAGATTCTCACTAAATCAACATGAGGATGACCGATGAGTCGCTTAATTAACTCAGCAGCAGCATAACCGGTTCCGCCCATAATCGAAGCTTTAATTTTTTTCATAAATCCTCCAATAACTAGTTAGTGTTACCACGCATAAGCACAATTTATAGTGGCTGTTGCAAAATAGTCAAATTTGAGGCGCGCGAGCTCAAATCGAATGAGGCGCACATAAGGTGCGTCGCAGTGAGATTTGAGCGAAGCCAACGAAAAATTTGGCTGTTTTGCAGCTGCCACTATATACCTAGAAATAAGAAGAGGCAAGGTCAGCTCCTTTAAATTAAAACGAATTTTTTGTGCGCAGTCAGAAAAAAATGGAAAGCGATTGTTTCTGCTATAATTAATGCCTGTTTGATAAAAAAATGCAAAGCCTTTATTAAATGCGCTTGAACTCTTTATCCTTTATATCCAAAGCGATTAAATTTATACGAAAGCGCGAAAAGGAACTTGTATGAATAATGCAATAACGACAAAACAACAAACGTACAAACTCAATTGCCTTGGGTCTATTCGTAAATATGGGTTTACTTGTATAAACTGTGGTTCCTATAAATGGAACACAGAGTTGCTTTGTCCCTTTTGTTTAGAGTCTTTTGAGAATTTTTATCATCCGCAAATTCATTACTTAGATGAAATCATTAAGGTTTATACGGCTTATGATTGGAGGCCGTTTTCAAATTCTGTATTGGATCAACTAATAGTTGCGTTAAAAGGAGGACAAACGGATTGGACTTTTCATTGGTTGGTTCAGAAATTTTTGACCGGATATTTTGAAAATTCATTTAATAAAAATTATGTTTTTATTCCAGCCCCAAGTTTAAGACCCTTAAATAAAGATCATGCTTATAAGCTGGCGAACGTTTTTCATTTTTATTTAAATGGAAAAATAGAAGTTCTATTGAAAAAAGACACTCCTTTTGAACAAAAAAGGTTGTCTCTTTTGGGACGAAGAGAGCTTCGCGTGAAACTAAATCAAAAAGGCAAAAAAACGAATAAACGAAAACCAAATGAAAAAATTATTCTGATTGATGATGTGTTAACAACGGGCGCAACCGTTCGTGCCTGTTGGGTCGCGCTGGGAAAACCAAAAAATTTTGAGTCCTGGGTGTTGTTTAGGCGTGTCAAATCAGACCTTCTCTAGTTATTCGCTTGAAAATCCTCTTTTTTTAATCCAATTGTTTAGTAGCTGTTGCAAGTTGGCTGGCATGCTACTGCCTAATGGCTGTTGAAGGTTGGCTGTTTTGCAACAGTCATTAGATGAAACGAAATGGGGATTGAGTTATGCAATCATTTAAATTAATTCACTGGTTTATTTTATTTATCGTTTTACTTTCAATTCAAGTTTGGGGAAAAGAAGTTGCAAATTTGAATAAGATTGAGAAACCAACTTCAATTCAAGAGTATTTAAAGGACTATCAGGACTCAAAATTAGTTAAAATTGACATTGAAAAAAAATTAACCTTAAGCATGCTTGAAACCGAAAGAAAATCAAACGGGGTTTTATGGATATCAAAGGGCTTATTTAAGTGGGAAGTTGAAAGCCCTGATCGAGCCCTTCTTGTTTTTGATGGAAAAACAATGTGGACAGCTCAGTATATGGATGAAAAAATTGTTC
>CAYMLA010000139.1:0-7074 GCA_964390785.1 uncultured Bdellovibrionales bacterium
GGTGGTGTTTTCAAAGTATAAAGGACAATTGGTTTGGAATTCTGATGGATTTATTCAAACATCATCTTTTTTATTAGAGAATGAACAAAGTGGGGATAAAATTCAATTCGACGGAAATTGGGAGGCTAATAATAAATTGGAAGGGACAGCTCTTGTTACCATTATTCCACAAGAGAGCATTATGCAGTGGAAAGTTCATGGAGATCGCAATCAGCCTTTTTTTTTTCCAATAGGATCAGCTTCAATTGATTTGTTTGAAAATTTTAAAACAAAAGGGCGTTCTTTAAAAAAATGGAAACCTTTTATAAAAGATTTCACTAAAAATAAAGAGCCATCGGCAAAATAATAGAAAATTCAGACGCATTTTTGAATTCAGTTTAGTGAGTGGCTGTTTTGCAGCTCTTGCCTCAGTGGCTGTTTCCTTACGGTCTGTGATAAAGAAAATTAAATGAGAAACATAAAATAACGCATAACAATAAGGGGTATGTAAAATTTTCCAGAATAGAATTTGAAATGACAAAGGGAGAATGGATTTGATACAAGCAAATTAACTTGTAAAAGGGGGAACAATGAGATTTTCTAAGTATTTTTTGGTTTTGGTTTTTAGTTTTCTTGGTTTTTTTGCTTTTGCCAATCAAAGTGAACCTCAATCTTGTGAAGAGATTTTAGGTTATTGCCAAACCTTATCTCAAGGAGATCCACAGTTGCTCTTTATTTGTGCAAACGATTATGCTCATCAGTTTAATGGCTGGGCTGAAATTAAAGGTGAATATGGTGTTCATCGAGATGTTATCGTTTATTGTCCTGAATAAATTGAAGCTGCTGTAAAGCAGTTAACTTTTTTGTCAAAAACAAGGAGGTGTTTGTGATCAAAAAGGGAAATCGCTATGGTGTGCATCGCGTTCTTGAACCTCAAGGGGCGTTGCCACAACCGGCATTAAGGGTTGATAATAATTTTAGCGAAATTTATGATAATGAAATTTTGTGTGATGTTATCACTCTTAACATCGATTCGGCTTCATTTACAGACATTAAAGATCGAGCCCATCAAGATACAAATCAGATTTCTAAAATAATGTTTGAGATTGTTCAGCAATATGGAAAACATAAAAATCCCTGGACAGGATCGGGTGGAATGTTTATTGGAGTGGTCAACAAAGTTGGTTCATCTTTGATTGGTAAAATTGATTTAAAACCCGGCGATAAAATTGCGAGTCTAGTGAGTTTGTCCTTAACTCCACTAAGAATAGATAAAATCAATAAAATTCATCTTCATACGGATCAAGTTGATATTGAGGGACAAGCCGTTTTATTTGAAAGTGCTATTTGGGCGAAGCTTCCTTCGGATATCCCTGAGTCTTTGGCGTTAGCCGTTTTAGATGTTGCTGGTGCTCCAGCTCAAGTTGAACGTTTGGTAAAAACAGGACAAACGGTTGCAGTTATTGGAGCAAAAGGAAAGTCAGGCTTACTTTGTTGTTATAAAGCCAAACAAATGGTTGGTCCAAAAGGTAAAGTTATTGGTATTATTCACAGAGAAGAGGGTCGAGAAGAAGTTGATCAAGCGGATTTTGTTGATTCTGTTGTCATTGGTTCTGCAGATCAAGCACTTGATCTATTGGAAAAAATTGAAATTCAAACAAATGGTGAATTATGTGATGTGGTGATTAACTGTGTTTCACGCGAAAATTGTGAGATGGGTTCAATCATGATTACAAAAGAACGAGGATTAGTTTATTTTTTTAGTATGGCGACAAGTTTTACAAAAGCGGCTTTGGGAGCAGAAGGTATCGGAAAAGATGTAGATATGATTATAGGTAATGGTTATTGCCAAAATCATGCTCAGATCGCTCTTGAAATTATGAGAGAAAATAAATATCTTCGTCAGTTGTATTCAAAACGTTATTGCGAGAAGAAGGTGCAAATTGAATCATAATGAAAGAAAAATTTTTAAAAATGTTTCCAATACTGATTGGAATGATTGGCGTTGGCAATTAAGAAATCGTTTGTTAAGTGTTGATGATTTGAAAAAGGTTTTTAATCCCAAAGAAGAAGTGATTATTGGTGCACAAAAGGCCACTGAAAAGTTTCGAATGGCGATTACACCTTATTATGCTAATTTAGTGGACATTGAAAATCCTTATTGTCCTGTTTTTTTGCAGTCAGTTCCACAGTCTGAGGAATCTTTTACAGTTGAGTCTGATTTGCTTGATCCTCTTGAGGAAGAGCGTGATTCACCGGTTCCTGGTTTAACTCATCGTTATCCGGATCGAGTTTTGCTTTTAATTACTGATATTTGTTCAATGTATTGTC
The DNA here is from genome assembly GCA_964390785.1 of uncultured Bdellovibrionales bacterium. Classification (GTDB taxonomy): domain Bacteria; phylum Bdellovibrionota; class Bdellovibrionia; order Bdellovibrionales; family CAYMLA01; genus CAYMLA01. The sequence continues at coordinate 2,311 of CAYMLA010000139.1, forward strand.
GACATTGCACAAGGCGGCGTTTAGTCGGGTTTGATGATAAAAATGCGAAGCAATCTGATTTAGAAAAAGCAATGGAGTATATTCGACAGCATGAAGAAATTCGTGATGTTATTGTCTCCGGAGGAGATCCCCTGACTCTTTCTGAAGAAGCATTAGAGCCAATTTTAAAACAACTCAGAGAAATTAAGCATGTTGAAATTATTCGTTTAGGGACAAGAACTCCTGTTGTGTTGCCTCAACGAATAACAGATGAATTAATTGTGATGTTAAAAAAATATCAACCTATTTATATAAATACACATTTTAACCATTATAAAGAAGTCACTTTAGAATCTTCAGCGGCATGCATGAAATTGGCCGATGGAGGATTTCCGTTGGCGAATCAAACCGTCTTGCTTAGAGGAATTAATGATTGTCCCACGATTATAAAAAAACTAAATCATGAATTATTGAAAATTAGAGTTAGACCTTATTATTTGTTTCAATGTGATATGTCTGAAGGAATTTCTCATTTTCGAACATCTCTTGGAAAAGGAATTGAGATAATTGAGTCGTTAAGAGGTCACACATCCGGTTTAGCAATTCCAACTTATGTTGTTGATTTGTCAGGAGGAGGAGGGAAGGTGCCCTTAATGCCAACCTATCTTATTTCTCAATCTGATGATAAGGCAGTGTTAAGAAATTTCGAAGGAGCGATTAGTGTTTATGACCAACCACATCGTTGGGATAGTGTTTGTGATCATAATCCTAAGAGTTGTATCGAAAAGAACAGGGCAACAAAAGGACCAGCGTACCTTTTATCTCATCCAGATAGTGTGTTAGAGCCTAAAAAGAGAAAACTAACACACTTTAAACCTAAATAGTGCCTGTTGTAAAACATCCACTGCTTAGTCCTTATGATAAGGACTAAGCTCAACATTAAAAGAATGATGTTTACCTTCTCCGGTGATATTAATGAGTTCGTTGGATTTTAGGGGGTCAAACACCAATACAAATGTTTTTATGATTAGAGGGGAAGGCGTTTCAAAATCATAAACTTCATAAGTTTTCACATTTGGTTCTGTTGTATCCTTAATGTTTAAAACATTAAAAATTTCAATGGAACCATTACTTTGTTTGAGAATAAAGACAGGTAATGACAACATATGAACTTCAATTTTTCCAACACAAACATTCGTGATGCCGTCTTTTTGATCAAACAACTGATTAGGCCCACAATACATAAACTTGATTTCTTTAAGCATTTTTTTAGTGGAAAGTTGAGGGCTATCATGAAATGTGTCTTCAGCAACAACAGAAGCAGTAGTAGTAGTAATTGCAGCAGTCGTTTGTTGCCAATAATCGTCACACATATTTGGACCAACATAAAACAATTCACCAAGCATTAATAATTCTTCATAAGTTTCTTTGTTAAAGAAAATTAAACTACGAATTCCTTTGTCACTTTTAAGAACATAGGTGGCAATATTTTTTTGAGTTTGTATTAAATCTTTTAATTTTGTATGAATGACTAAAATAAGATCATCTGAAACAGGTTGAATATCTTGATTACATGTATATGAATTATAAAACTTCGCCATATCTTGAGTCACTTGAGTGGTTTCAAAATCTTTTTCAGTGACTTCAATAAGGTTTTCATTTTCCAAAATTCCAAGATTAACAGTAGCATAAGTCTTTACTGTATCCAAAATGGAGGTTTGAAAATCTGTTTCAGCATTCAATTTAAAACGAAGAGCGGGAGGAATTTCGTAGTTGTATCCACTCCATTTTATGGTTTCAAAGTCGTTGGCCAATTGTTCTAATGGTTCATTTTCTAGGCTTTCAATGATTTTTTGTTCTTCACAACTTGAATGAATTTGACGAGAAGGTTCAATAGTAAGCACTTCATTTGTTTCTAGATCAATCAATGTAAGTTTTATCATTTTTTTGTGATTACACCGCTCCTCTTTAATGACTTTAATATTGGAGCTCATTGGATATTTTTTTTGAAATTCATCAAGAGCAGTGATGATTTCACCTTTATTTTCTGTGATCAAATTTAAATTTTCTGACAACCATCCTGAATTAGGATTATAATCTGACTTAATTTTGATTTCATTAATTGACGTTGATAACAGATTTAAAACCATAGTTAACAATGAGTCTTGAGGGGTCATCCAACTCAAGTTAATAATTGAAGATGACTGCTTGTTAACTTGTATTTCAGCCGATAGATGCTGCTCATAAGTCCATGGATGTTTGAAAACTTTTAGTGACGAAGGACGCAACCAAAATAACCAATTTGATTTTAATTCTGAGTGAATTTCTGGCTTTTTAAGAGTTTTAATTAAATTATCTAAGTATTTGCTTTGAGTATACTGGTCTAAAACAGATTTTGAAAAAAGAAGATGGGACAATCGTTTGTATGATTTAAGATATTTTTCTAAATCAACATAAGACTGAGATTGAAGAATATGAATCACTTGATCTGGATTTTGAGTTAAATACTTGTTAAAACTTTGACTGAATTGATAACTTTTATCTTCATCATAAAGAACTTCTAATAGTTCATGAAAAATGAGAGTTATCTTATCAATTGGATTTGTAAATTCACTTTTCCAACGTTTCTCATTAAGATAGATAAGATTTTCATCAGGATAATTACAAGCGAAGTCTGTTTCGCAGAAAGTGCTTTGTGCAACACGAATTTCTAATGGTGGATTTGCATTTTGAATATCAAATAAAAATTGATCAGCACTTTTTTCATTCGGCAATAGAGATTGTGGATGATTTTTTAATAAGTCACAAATCGAAAAAGCAAGATTTGAAAACTCAAGAGCAAAGGGATGTCCTCCATTTCCTGCAATACGAATTGACGTTTCCATTGCAAAACTAAATGTTGTAGTAAATAAAAATCCAACAAAAAATAAAATTGTCATTTTTTTCATTTTAAACTCCTTCCTATTTTCACGGTCTATCATGCGTCCAATCTAAAAAATTGAACATTCAATTGATAGACACTGTTTTTCTCAACAGACACTCCAAATTCATTTGCAAAGTCTTCTTGAAATTTTCTAATCAATTTTTTTGCTTTTTTTATGTCCTGTTTATCAAAAGCCATCGTCATTCCTAAAAATTCGCGATCCTGAACATCTTGTTTAAATAGTTCTTTTTCTGCTTTTCTAAGAATTTGCGAATGATATTTTTTTAGAGATGTTGATGACTCATCAAAACTAGTTGTAGTTACATCATAATTGTTTTCATAAGAATCATTTTTTTTCTTAATTAAATTTAAGGTTTCAAGTTTGTCTAAGGCTGACTCTACAATTGTCTTGTTTAAATGCAATTTTTGAGCGATCCATTCGCAATCATTTTTAAAGTTTTTAGTTTCTATCAGCTCTAATAAGGCATAATAATACCATCCAGAGATATGCCCAAACTGTGTTTCGTTTATCTTTTTTGTTTCTTTATTTTTTTGCATAAAACTGTTGATTTCATTTAAAGCTTCACTTTTTCTTTTTGGACTTCTGTGGTGCTTGGCTTCAACGGCCAATAAAAATAATTTTTTATTTTCTTCAGAAATTGGAAGGTATTTAAGAATCTCTTGTGCCTTTTGAGGGGAAAGGCCTCGTTTTTGATTTAAAATCTCACTTAAGCGCGAAGGGGACATTCTAATATCACGAGCAAAACTTCTCAGTGAATAGCGATGATTTATTGAATTTCGCTTTTCAAATTCATTCATCAATATTTGATTATAAGAAAAAGAACTCGGGATTTTTTCCATACAAAGCTTCTAACACTATTTATTTTTAATTGGCAAGCCCTTTTAGAACTTATTGTTCGAAATGTTCCCCGAGCTATTTGAAATTGAAATTTATACAGGATCAATCACTTATTTATTTAACTCTCTGCCCAAATAGTGATTTGGCCATTGAAAATAGAGATCAAGTTGTGGTTTTATGATCACTATTGTGGAGTTTCATATGGCGGTAAACACATGGGTCTTTGTTGGTACAGATAAAAATGCTGGAAAAACAACAACATTGAATTATGTTTATTCAAAAAAAATTAAATATTTGAATGATCCGTCTCAAATTTGTTTGGCTTCAATTGGAATTAATGGTGAAGATTATGATCATTTTGATGGGCAAGTAAAGCCTCGAATTCAATTAAAACGAGGATCTTTTTTTGTGACGTCTAAGCGTTTTTTTCCCGAAAGTTTTAGCTCAATTGTTGATGTTATAAGCTTAAGTGGAAACAGGGAGCCTCTTGTTTTGGGACGAGCATTGACAGATCAAGCAATTGTTTTAGAAGGGCCACGTTCAAAGTCAGATTTAGAACGTGTTAAAAATAAATTAGTCAAAAGGGATAAAATAAAATATTTTTTTATTGATGGATCAGTTGATTTTCAATTTTTAGTCAATCCGACATTGGCCGATCAAGTGTTTTATTCAATTTTGTTGTCAGAAAGTCAATTTCAACAAAATAAAGTTGTTTGTTTTTTAAAATCATTGGAATTACCAATATGCGATAAAAAAATTATGACTCAAATTAATAAGTATCAAAAAATAAATTCAAATAAAGTGATTCTTTTGGATTCGTGTTTAAAAAAAATCTATCAATCAAGATCAGTTGGTTTTTTAGATGACGTTTTGTTGGATCAATTGAATCAGTTGAAATCTCAAAAACTAATTTTGTTTTTAACTGGGGTTTTTAATCAAAAGTTGGCTCAAAAACTTCTTAAGTTTAAAAATTTAAAAATTGTTTTAGATAATTATTCTCAAA
>CAYMLA010000140.1:0-2959 GCA_964390785.1 uncultured Bdellovibrionales bacterium
GTGCATAACTTTTATATTTAGAAATGGTGAATTCTCTAATGTTAAGATTGAAAATTATCACAGAGGTTAATTATGATTAAAAATCCAAAACCGATGCATCCCGGAATGGTTCTCGCCGAGGTCTACATGAGTGAAATGAATCTAAATCAAACGGCTCTTGCTAAGAAATGTGGTTGCGCACCTCGAAAAATTAATGAAATTGTCAATGGCAAACGTGGCATTTCACCCTCCTTTGCAATCACATTGGAGAAAGTTCTCGGCACTACCGCTGAAATATGGGTTCGCATGCAAGCAGAGTATGATCTTTGGGAAGCACGGCAATCGGCAGCTTAATTTACTTGTTCGTTGCTGACTCTTAGTTGTAATACTTATGCTGCTAGTGCTCTGATTAAAGCCGACACTGTCGAAAGCTCTGGGTTAAACTCTTTATCTAGATCTATTAAATCATAAATCGTGCGTCGGCCAATACCAGCCTTTTTAGCTAATTCAACCTTGTTCACCGTCATCAAATGGGCAGCAAGAAGCTCTCGGAATGTATCCAGATCACCTGTTTTAATGCAATCAAGTAATGCATCTGTGACCACGTCCACATCCTTTAAAATATCATTTTTGAATGGTTCGTGTGCCTTCAAGTATTTCGTTTCTGATTTTTTTTGCTTTGTTGATGTCTTTTTGTTGGGCATTTTTATTTCCTCCGTTAAGGGCAACGACAATCGCTTCACCCCACATAAATGTATAAACTCGAGTTCCATTTTTCCATCGCAATTCAATAAGACCATCAAACCTTTTGTTGTCACCAAAATGACCAAGAGAAAGTAAATCCAAACGAGAAACCACGATGGCTTTGAGCTTCGATTGTAATTTCGAAAACCACTTTTCAAACTCAGTTGTTTTTAGCACCTGAAGATTTTTCATCTAGATTAGAGTGTGCGGCATGCCGCACACATTGTCAATAGAAAAAATTCAACTGCTCGATACAAAAATTCATCCAGTAATGTATTCAATAGGTTATCTGGCGGATAGAAGCTGCATTCTTCGCTTAATCTATTGGAAACGTGATGAATTTCACGAGTTCGACCACCCCTCTTTGAAGCAAACCAGTGGGACGCTTTTACCTATTTCACAAGTGGGCAACATTTAATCTTCAATGCCAAGAGAAACGGCTTTGAGCATAAGCTTTTCCATATCATCAACAAGTTTTTTTAGATTTTTTGGCTCTTTTAAGGAACCAACAACTTCCTCTGGAGCAAAGCTAAGAATCTCAAACGACTCAAGAAGCCTTTTTACTGGTTGAGCCAATTCACGACGAACACTCGGATGAGCCTTATCCATTAACTTATCAAATTCAACATTGGCTCCTCCGACACCAGAGACCTCTCCTAGAGTAAGGTAAACAATATTGGTTACCTCAGCCCCCGTCTGCCTCCAGTCACCTTTTGACACGTGATTATAGGCCAGCTTAAATCGTCGATTAACACGATCTTTAAGACGTTGTTTTTTTACTCCCCAACCCAATTCTCTTCGGGCTTTCCAAAACAAAGCTGAAAAAATAAAAAGAAACACCAATCCCCAAATTCCCAATTGATAGTTTATCGGTAAGGGTTGGCTGGCCTTCCATGAAACAACAATAGGTGGGAGCGCCTCTTTTTGTTTTTCTTCATCACTCGGCGTATATTCTTTTGAGGAAATTTGTCCCAATTGCTGACCTTGCAAAACATTAATCGTCATGCTTTCGATTTGTTTTTCAACATATTTTTCAGTTGATGGGTCAAACACACTAACGGCAATGGTTGGAATTGTAACCTCTCCAGCTTCACGCGGAATAATATAAACTTCAAATTCTTTATACGATCGACCTGTTTTAAAAAATTTGGATTCTTGTTTTGTATCATATAATTCTAATGCTGGAGGCAAATCAATTGAAGGCAATTCAATGAGTTTTGCATTGCCCTGCCCCTCAAAACGAATTTTTAATGTAAACGGTTGACCAACCGTAAAATCCTTCCCTTCGATATTTGAAGTCACATCAAATCGCCCAACAGCACCTGAAAAATGACTTGGCCTGCCTTCCTTAGGAAGGTCCTTAACAGCTATTTTTACAGGTTTACTTGACCGTGTGTAATGATGGGGTTGTCCGAATCCAAAAACTCCAAATTGCCCTCCGCCAACTCTAATGGTGGCACGAATTTTATACTCATCAATAACAGGCTTACCGGCTTTAATTGGAAATAAAGCATAAGATCCAAGCAAGGCTTTTTTATAAACAACTCCGTTAACAATCTCCTGTTCAAATCGAAGACTTGGAGCTTGTTCGATGTCTTCTTTCCAAAACCCTTTTAAAGTTGGAAATTTCAAACGATCAAGAGCTTCAATATTTCCTCTTGCATAAATATGCCAATTGGCTGTGACTTGTTCGCCAACATAAGCGTTTGTTTTATCAATTTCGACTTCAACAAAAAAGGCTTGATTGGGATCAGCAGGAGGACTGCGATACCCTTTTTGACTTGGACGCTGGCCATAATGTTTTTTTAACATTTGGTCCAAAATGTCCTCGCCTTCGTCATCAGAAAACGGATCAGGAATTCCAGGAGCAATTTGTCTCCCCCCTCCTCCAGACGGAACGCTATCAGCATCGAGTATGGTCACAGAAAAAGGCTGAGTCTTGTGAGCCGTTCCCTCAACATTCACCTCAAAAGAGCCAATAGAAATCAAGCCCTTTTTTTGTGGACGAAAAATATAATTATACTGTTGAATTCGAGTTGTTTCCTGAACCAAACCTTGTTGGGTATGAATAAACTTACTGCTCATGCTGCTTGATGTGTAAGAATTAATCAAAACAAGCCCATCTAGCTGAGGCAATCGTGGCTCTGTAAAATCAACCGATTCATCCGAAGAAATAGAAACGGTCACCTTTAAATCTTGATTCAAAGCGATTTGATTTTGATCCACAGTGGCCGAC
>CAYMLA010000140.1:2969-7054 GCA_964390785.1 uncultured Bdellovibrionales bacterium
ACACATGAACCTTTGAAAAACCACTTAATGAAGCAAATAAAATAAAAAATCCTACCCAAACGGCATTACCAATCTTTGTCACGCGGAGTCTCCTTGGGTTGACTTCGTTGTTCTTTTTCTCGAATTTCTTGCTCTTGTCTTTTAAGTTCTTCGAGAATTTTTTTAACATCATGTTCAGTTAAGTCTTTACTTTCAAATTTTTGAGGTTTTTGTTCACGAGGGTCTTTGTAAGGATCTTCTTTGTTTTCTGGCTTTTCTTTGTTTTCATCATCCTTATTCTCATCAGAATCCCCTTCTTTGTCTCCCTCTTTCTGTTGCTGTTGCTGCTGCTGCTGTTGTTGTTGAATAAGAAGTTCAATATTTGTTTTTGTTTCTTTTGATTGAGGATCAATTTCAAGGGATTTTTGATAATATTGTAAAGCCTTGTCATAATCGCCTTTTGCAGCAAATAAGCGTGCCGCATTAAATCGAGAAGCAAATAATAAAACAGGGTCTTTAATGGTTTTTTCTAGCTCAAGATAACTTTTTAAAGCTTCTTCAGGCTTTTCTTTTCCTTCTAATGAAATCCCTAAATTCAAATAAATTGGAGCCTGATAGGGGTCTTTAGCTAAGGCCTCAACAAATTTTTCGTAGGCTTCGTTATAATTCTCTTCAAGCAATAAATTAACACCCTTATTATTGGTTAACAACACGCTTGGAGTGACTTCATTTTTACTGCACCCTTGGTTTAAAAAAACAAAAAAAATAACAATAGTTAGAACTTTCATGATTCAGCCACCTCAAAGCGACCTTTCCAAATTCGGCCTTCCTTTTTTCGCTCCCCTAAGAAAAGCTCAATTAAGGCCAGTAAAATTCCAATCAATAAAAAAATCTGAAATCTCTCATCATATTGAGTCGCCACTTCAGAATCAAATTCAGTTTGCTCAAGCTTTCGAATTTGTTCAGCCACTTGTCTTACAGCATCTCCTCCAAAGCTCACATGATAAAAGCTTCCTCTTCCTTTTTGAGCCAATTCTTTTAAGGAATGACCCGTCGTTTGGCTTAAAATCACTTGGTTATTATTGTCTTTTTTATATCCTTTTAAATATCCACTGCCATCACGAAGAGGAATAGGCGCTCCTTTTTCAGTTCCAAAAGCCAAAGAAAAAATTCGAATTCCCTCTTTTGCTAAAGATTCAGCAATCTCCATCGCTCCTTTTTCATTGTCTTCACCATCACTTGCAATAACGATTGCTTTTGTTGTTCGACTTATTTGATCTCCCTCTTGTCCTCCTCGCCTAAAAGACTCTTTTGCTACTTCCAATGCCGTTTTAAAGTCCGTCCCTTGTGCGCTGATCGAGTGAGTTGATAAGGATTCAAGATACATTCTCAAGGCTGATTTATCGACAGTCAGAGGGCACAGCAAAGCCGCTCCCCCTGCAAATGCAACTAAGCCAACCTTGTCTCCTGTTAAATAACCCGAAAAACGATCCAATTCTTTTTTGGCGTGTTCTAAACGCGAGGGCTTTACGTCTTCTGCCAACATACTTTGAGAAACATCCACTAAAAACATAATTTCTATACCAAGACTTTTAATTTTTTCAGTGCTTTGAGTGAATTGAGGTCGAGCCAAAGCAATGACAAAAAATAAAACAACTAAAGATTGTAAAATAATTTTCCACGTTCTTTTTTTCCAAGAAACGGAAGCGGCTAAAAATATGTATTTCTCATTTCCCAAAACTGCTCGTAATTTTTTTTGGCTCAACTTAAAAACAATTATGGCTAAAATCCAAATCAGAGGCACTAAATATAAGTAATAAAAAACAGACCAATCAGCAAAACGAAACATTATGGCCCCCTTCTAAAAATTGAAAGTCCAAGAAAAATTGACAATAGATAAATAGCCAAAGACCAAAGCAAAAACGAAGAAAACAACTCAGAGTAGCGAGTGAATTTATTCACTTCAATTTTTGTTCGTTCTAATCGATTGATCTCGGTTAAAACATTTCTTAAGGCATCTGAATGAATGGCTCGATAAAATTTTCCACCGGTTTCGGTCGCCATTTTTTGCATTAAATCTTCATTGATCGCACTATAAAAAGGCTGATAACGTTTAATTTTATTTCCAAATGAATCAGTAATGTAATAAGGCAATCGCGTTTCGCCATCACGACCAACTCCAATAGAATAAATTTTTATACCGTAACCTTTTGCAATTTGAATTGCCGTTTCTGGGTCAATTGTTCCACTGTTATTTTCGCCATCCGTAAGAAAAACAATAATTTTAGACTTTGCGGTGGAGTCCGTTAAACGCGCTACAGAGTTGCCGAGAGCAACACCTAAGGCTGTTCCCATTTTAATGTTTCGAGTTATTTCTATACTACTTAAACTTTCTAATATTAGTTTATAGTCTAAAGTTAAAGGAACTCGAGTGTAAGCTTCACCAGAAAAAACAACCAATCCAATGCGATCAGAAATGCGACCTTCAATGAATTCTTTGATAATTATCTTGGCGGACTCAAGTCTATTATGGGGCTGCATGTCTTCAATCAACATGCTGTCAGAAATATCTAATGTAATAACAATATCAATTCCCTCAACATTTTTTTTAACTTTTACATCTGCCTGCTGTGGTCGAGCTAAAGCGAAAACAGCTAAAATCAAAGCCAAAATTTTTAGAATAAAAGGAACCCCCATAAAACGCATGCGCAAGGTCGGACGAACACGTTTAAATAGATTCACTTGAGAAAACATTAGACTTGTTCTCTTTCTTTTTCTTTCTTTATAAACCCAAATTGAAAGCAGAATTAAGGGAATCAGCAGAAAAAAAGCATACCATGTTTTCCAAACAATCATCTTTTCTCCCGTTGAACGACTTTCTCTGCCATTTTTCTACACACTCCAACCAGCTGTTCAAAATCTGCTGGCTTAAGGGTTTTTTCGTTTTCTTTGGCCTTTGCAATTTCTGTAAATAAAATTTTTAATTTTGTTTTGTTTTTTGTAAAAAACAAACGATGATTCTTTTTTATGTCTAATAAAATATCTCCATCTGACCAATCTAAGGCAGGGATATAAAGCTCGCGTCCAATAAATTGACGAAAATATAAATCCAACTGTTCAATGTATTTTTTAACACTAAAATCCCTGTTTTGATTTTTATTCTCTTTTAAATTTCTATTCTCATCAAGCTTTTGGAGACTTTCATTGTAAAAAGCTCTCAGATCAAATAAATAATCACGATGCAAAAGCCTGACGTCTTTATGAAATTGTGCTAGAGGCGACAAGGCCATGCCTTGATGTTGCAACTTGAGAAGAAGTCGTTTTTTTTGTCTGAATTTTCTATAACGATTTAAAAATAATCCCATCACAATAAGAATAAAAGCCGCTAAAACCAACCAAACCCATAACGATAAAGACAAATGAAACGGGCCAAATGGCCCATAAGGACCTTCTGGTGCTTGCTCTGGATTAATAACGCTCGAAACTGAAAATGAAACTCCATCCAAACGAACACTGCTTTCTGTGTCTGTCAACACAAGGTCACTCAACTGATGGTCTCCGGTTCGGTAAGATGTAACAATAAACTCTCCTTGAGTCTCAGACAAATGACGAACTTCAAGAAGCTTTAACTTGTACAAGTCTTGTTTTTCGACTTTAAACTCGAGTTTTTGTCTGTTCATATTTTGAGATTCGCCATCACACCGAAGTAAAAACAAATCTCCAACAGTTAAAACAGGAATTTCATTAGCTTTTGCTCCCGTTAAAGTTGTTCGATCCACTTGACAGTCCCATTGAACATCTTTATTTGATGCTACTAATGATTCCGTTGAATTTTGTTTGGCTTCAGAATCTTTCTGGCTCATTATTATCGCGTCTTCCTTCGTTTAAAAAATGCAATGAGTGGATCAATGTAATTTTCACCAGAAACGATACTGATCCGATCCACTTGAGATTTTTTTAATTCACTTTCTCTTTGGGCTTCAATCTCTTTCATTTGACGATGATAATCTCTTTGAAAAACAATTGACGACGTGTCAATTGTCACTAATTCACCCGTTTCAGCATCATGAATGTCAACAACTCCAATTGATGGAAGCTTTTGTTCT
>CAYMLA010000141.1:0-7031 GCA_964390785.1 uncultured Bdellovibrionales bacterium
AAGCTCTTTGTGACTTAATGGATGAAACATATGTCGCGATTCTCATTGCCATAATTTATCCTCCTTGCATAATCCATTCTCCTTGATTTGAGCCATCCTTATTGGCTTAAGAGCACATCTTGTGCTCAGGTTAATCATGAGTGGCTAATTTGAGTGACCGTTGGAAACAGTCATTTGCTAGCCACAAGTTATAAACTATTTACAAGCTTACGCCACTTAATCGGAAAAAAAAGAAAAGCATTTGAGTCCAGTTTTTAATTTTTTTTATTTGATTTTTTAAAGAAAAAAAGAAGACAGATGTGAAAAGCAAGAATAAAAAAGGATTCAAGCTTTTTTTGAGGTGGTTTGTATGTAATACAAACACGATATATTCAAATAGTCATTGAACAAAAGCGCAATGACAAATAATCATCAGTGATTCAATTTCACTCAATGATTCATCAAGAATGAAATAAAAAAAATAAGCGAGTGAAACGCACTATTCATTTCTTAAGTCATTCATTATCTGATTGTCTATCAATCAATCAATCAATCAATCAATCAATTAAACTAACTAACTAACTAACTAACTAACTAACTAACTAATTATCTATCTACTATCTATCGTTCGTTCTAACTATCTATCTATCTATCTAACATTAATCAATCTACCTATTTTAATCCTCTTATTGAGATTTAAAATAAGACTTTCAATTTTTAACGGATAACGAGTAATGGGTTTTATTACAAGTTGCTTCCATTAAATATTAATCTGACCATTTTGGTTTTTACGGTCTTCATCCGTTAAATCTTAAAGCCCTTTTTTATTGATTGATTTTTCAATAAAAAAGCACAACCACAAATGGTTTTTTTCTACTCTTTTTAAACGCTCTTTTGTTGTTGAATTTTTTATTCAACGAGTGTTTAAAATTCTATTTTTAAGGAAGAGGGCCCCTCTGGCCCTCCGCCAACGCAGGAAACAGATTTACACATCAATCAGCACCATGTAGACCTCTTGCTTTGCCGGTAAACTCGGGTGAGGAGTTTATTGGAGCTAAAGGGTTTCAACCAAATTTATTCAGATAATTTTTATCCGAATGATTGGTTCAAGAGTGATAGTGCAACTTTTGCTGATTGGTTCGCCTGTGCGAGCACAGATGATCCAGCTTGCAGCAATATTTGGTTTTTAGTTAGTTCAGCCGTTTCTTCAGCCACATCGACATCACGAATTCGACTATTGGCAGCAGCCATGTTTTCAATCGAAACGTTAATGTTACTCACGGATGAAGCAAGACGGTTTTGAATCGCACCAAAATCAGCTCTCATTCCTGAAACACTGACAATGGCAGAATCAATTGCACTTAAACTGTTTTGAGCTGAAGCTTTATCAGCGACACTGGTTAAGTTGATTCCCAATGCAGCAGAATTGGCATCAGCTTTCGAGGCGTCAAACGAAATCCTATCAATATTTGGATCATTTCGCGTTCCGACTTGAAAATCAAGTATGGACCCCGTTCCACTGAGAAGTTGAGTGCCGTTAAATTCGGTGCCATCTGCGATTCGGTCGATCTCCGAAACGAGTTGGTCGTATTCAACGTTTAGAAACTGTCTTTCGACTGGGCCGATCGTATCAGAAGCGGCCTGTACGGCAAGTTCACGAAGACGGATCATGATGGAGCTTATTTCATTAAGTGCTCCCTCTGCCACTTGCACAAGAGAAATTCCATCTTGCGCATTTCTTGCTGCTTGCTTTAAACCTCTAATTTGAGCTTTCAAATTTTCTGAGATTGCGAGTCCGGCAGCATCGTCTCCGGCACGGTTAATTCGATAGCCTGAAGATAATCTCTCCAAGCTTCTGTCTAGGTCGCCTTTTGTGTTGCCCAAAGTTCTCTGGGCATTCAATGAGGCTGTGTTTGTATTGATCCTAAGACCCATGTTCCTTCCTCCTTGAAGATTCAAAGCACCTAATCCTTAGATGCATTGCGAGCTTTGTGCTCAATGGGTTCACGTTTATCTCACAGATCTCATCGGTGTCTCGGAATGAGTCTTTAGGAAAAAATCTAATTTTGAGTCAATTCTAGACTTTGAGAGAGTTTGTATTGAGTGGCTACTTTGCAGCAGCCACTATTTATTAAATTTCAAGAGCTTTTAGTAGGTCATCATCAAGTACATTTTTAAATGGATTTCCATTTCTTCTTATATGCTTGAAATCTCCGTCATCTTTTAAGTCATCAAAATCATAAGATTCATCTATGTCAATGTCATAAATAACAAAGGCGTATTGCGAATCTCTTCCATTTGAAATGAGTACAACTAAGTGATCCCCATCAATGCAATTGGTATAATATTCAGCCTTAATTAGATCATCATCATCAAAGCATCCACTGCTAATTTTTAAGTTTCTTTCAATTCGTGATCGAGTTGAGGTTCTTGTTTGAGATCTTGAATTTGATACTCCATCTGATTTGTCAAAGTAAACTCGTTCAAGTGCACTTGCTTCATTATCAATTTCAACTTTGATATCAAAATCTCTATTATAAACGTCAATAGATTCTAAATAAATAGCATCTTTGCCGGACACATCATCTTTATTGTCGTCGCCGCCTTTTCCGCTACAAGCGGCAATAGTAAAAACCAATCCAATGATGGCAAAAGGTGCAAGTAGTAATTTAAAATTTTCATAGATATTTAATAAATTAGTCATAAAAAATCTCCTCTTTTTCTTGGTCTGTGTTTTAACAGTCCTCAAATTTAAGTGGTCGTTGTAAAAGAGCCAGCCTAAATTTTCTTTTTATCTTTTGTAAATACAAGAATTAAGCCAAAATTAAGTTGTCAGATCAAAAATAGAGAGTTTAGAGGTCGTGTTGGTGGGATTATAGTGTAAATTTTTCCGCATTTAGTCACTATGGGGAGACAATTTATGTCATTTTCATTGTTTGATCTCTCGTCTTGACTTTTGATTTTTAAATAGAGAAAAACATTAAAACAAAGAGGTGCTTTTTTATGGTTGAAATTAGAGATCCAGTGCACGGGAATATGATGTTTTCATTTTCTGAAATGAAGATTATTGATTCATTTGAGTTTTCTCGCTTGCGCACAATAAAGCAATTGGGTTTTTCAGAGTATAGTTTTCCAGGGGCGACTCATAATCGATTTTTACATTCTCTTGGTGTTTGTCACTTGGCAGGAAAGGCCTTTCATCATATTTTTAGTCAAGATCATTTTAGTTCAAATCAAACCAAGGAACGACTTTTTAATACTTTAAGATTGGCCTCCTTGCTTCATGATGTTGGACATGGGCCGCTCAGTCATGCGGTTGAAGAGGTTATGCCAGCCGTTTGCGATTTAAAATTGCCGTATGGACAAGAAGATAAAATTCATGCCAGTCACGAAGATTACACGATTAAGTATCTTTTGGATTCTCAGTTGAGCCTTATTATTAAAAAGGAGTTTCCAGACGTTGATCTGCGAGCCATTGCAACTCTTATTGAAGAGCGAGTTGATTGTCATTTGGATTATTTTATTGATCAAGGTTTGGATTATAAGCCAATTTTGCGTCAGCTTGTGAGTTCAGAACTGGATGTGGATCGAATGGATTATCTTGTGCGCGATTCTTATTTTTGTGGAACAAATTATGGTCAAGTAGAATTAGAATGGTTGATGAGCAACTTATCTTTTCATATCCATACAGATCGTGTTCATTTGGCTTTAAATAAAAGAGCCATTTATGCGTTTGATGATTTTTTAATTTCTCGACATCATATGCATTTAATGGTGTATTTTCATCATAAAAGCATAGTTTATGAAGAAATGCTTTTTCGGTATTTAATTTCAGATGATTGTCATATTCGACTTCCTTCTGATATTGATGAATACACAAAATGGACGGATCGATTTTTGTTTCATCAGTTGAGTGAAGAAAAAAATGATTGGGCTAATCGAATTATTTCGCGACGTCCATATAAACGATTGTTAGAAAAACATGTTGATTCATCTTGTGACAAAATGAAAAACATTGAAACAAAACTCAATGAAGAGGGGATTTCTACCATCTTGGCCTCTTCTCAAGCTCGTCTTTCGAAATACCATACATCATTTTTTAATAAAGAGGCTGGCTCTATTTTTGTTGTTGATTCGATGTTTTCTTTTGATCAAGCCATTACAATTGAACAAAGTACAGAGATTTTTAAAAAGTATGAACATGATCGAATTATTGAAAGGCTTTATGTTGAACCAGACTCTTTTCAAAAAGCACAAAAAATAATTGGTCTTCCGATTGCTTTTATTAATAAAAAAAGGGGGTAAGGATAATGAATATTTTAGTGATCGGACAAGGTGGGCGTGAGCATGCAATTGTTAATGAATTGGTTCGTTCAGAACGCATTCATCGGCTTTATTGTATTCCTGGTAGTGATGGGATGAGTGAACAGGTTGAGTCTTATTTATTGGATGTCAGTGATCAGTCGTGTTGGCCAGAGTTGCTTGAGTTTTGCAAAAATAAATCGATTGATTTGGTTGTTATTGGTCCAGAAGCTCCCCTTGTTATGGGGCTAGCAAGTTATTTGAGAACTTACGATGTTTCTGTTTTTGGGACAGGAAAAAAGGGAGCAAGGCTTGAGGGGTCAAAGATTTTTGCAAAAGAATTTATGCAAAAAGCAGGAGTTCAAACGGCTCGATATAAAATCATTGAGAATGATCAAATGGCTTACGAATTTAAAGAAGATTTTAATTTGCCATATATAATTAAGGTAGACGGATTGGCTTCTGGAAAAGGAGTTTTTATTTGTAAAACAGATCAGGAGTATCAGTCTGCTGTTGATCAAATTTTTATTCAAAAACGATTTGGAGACAAACAAAGAGCTATTATAGAAGAATGTTTAAATGGTTGGGAGTTAAGTGTTCATATTTTATTTGATGGTCAGAATTGGGAGATGATGCCCTATTCACAAGATTACAAACGTCTTTACGAAGGAGATTTGGGGCCTAATACAGGGGGAATGGGCACAGTTAGTCCCTTAAAGATTGATGTTGATTTGATAGAAGAAATTAAGAAGCAAGTGATTGAAAAAGTGGTTCAGCAGTTGATTTCTAGTCAGATTGATTATAGAGGAGTTCTATATATTGGTTTAATGATAACAGAACATGGCCCTTTTGTTTTAGAATTTAATGTTCGATTTGGCGATCCCGAAACACAAGTCTTATTTCCGTTGCTTGATGGAGATTGGGCAAACGCATTAAAGGCTGTAGCAGATGGAAACTTAACTCAACTGAAGTGGAAAAACAATTCTGTTGCTTGTGTGGTTTTGGCCGCTCCAGACTATCCCGATCACCCTAAAAAAGGGGGGAGAATTGATGGAGATATTCATTCACGAACATCTCAAAGTTATTTTCTTCATGCGGGAACCAAGAAGGTCTCTGATGGCAATTGGAAAGTCAATGGAGGGCGAGTGATAAATGCCATTGGAATGGGCACAACATTAAAACAAGCGCTAGAGTGTGCATATCAACAAGCTCAAAATATCACTTGGGAAGGCCTTCAAATGAGACGAGATATTGGAAGAAACTTGCCTGAGTTTACCAACTCCAACGAAGCGTAAGAGAATCCATTGGTGGAGTGTTTGTTTGAACCAAATGAGAATAGACAAAATAGGTATCACCAAAAAGTTTTTTATCAATCATAAAATTATAAACATTTTCAGAAAGATTATAATTTAATTTTGCCGAAACTAATCCGGAATATTTCATTTGGGCAATAGATTGTAAGGCTAGAAGTTGAACATTAAATTTATGATTGATTTCACTGTCGTCATCTTTGATTTCAATTTGAGTAGAAAGTTTTTTTTCTATTTTTGCGGTTACTTTTCCTAAGTTTGTTTTTTTTAAATAGGGAGTGACAACATGATTTACGCTATGATCAACAATTTTTTTTGTGACTCGATGAGTGTTTTGTGTGGGTTCTAAATCAAGAGGGATGTAGTTTTTTACTTCCGTTAAAGGGGATTGAAGCGCTTCTGGAGCGTGTATTATGTCGCTGTTGAGGAGTGTGGTTTGAGGGGGACGAGCCGCATAACTGGAGAGAGTTCCTGTGATTAAGGAGGCCAACCCAATGATTGATAAAAATGTAAATAACCCTTTGTTTTTCATCGTCTTCCGCCCTTTATTGGGAGGCTGTTTTTAGATTGAAACAACCTCTCTTTTTATAAAGAGCAAGGAATATGCCGAGTAAAAGTGAATTTATTAATAGTTGAAGGGGGCGGTGCCCAAAATTGTCACTACCTAGTGCCTAATTTTTCGAGAGAACCTTGATTTTATTTTTATTTAGAGGTTCTTCTTCGAGAACAATAGGATCTTATTTCGTGCCAAGCACATTTAATACAAAGTATAAAAAATCGCGTTTTTAAGACCATTTTTTTGAAAAAAATTCTTTAAATACATTTTTTTGAAAAAATACATTTAAAAGTGTTGTACTGTTAATTCAAAAAAAGGGAGTAGAAATGTTTAGATTATTTTTATGTATTTTTCTCGTTTTATTGTCTTTTGAATCTTCAAAAGCCCAATCCAAAGACGAAATTTCTTTAGACGAATGTATTAATATGGTTAATAAAGGTGATTTTGGTAGTGGAGGGAATGAAATTATTTGTCGCAGAGGAAATCTCTATGATCTTCCAAGCCCTTTTCTAATTAAATGTTTGCGGGCAATGGATGCGAAAATTAGTTTAAAAACTGAAAACCGTGAAGCTTCATTTTCTAAATTAGACGATTTATTACGCGCATGTGAGTATTACTTTTTCACTCCACAGCCACAAACCTCAAATCAATGGGGACCATGGTCAGACTATGGTGAATTTCCAGAAGAACTTTATGACCTATTTATATCCGTCAGGCCGAAGAGTCTTCCAGATTACTAGGGCTTTTAATTCAATTTGACTAACAATCGACCTTTGGCCTAAAAATATTTCAGCAATTAAAACATTCAAACGAGAGCTTCTCAAAATTCCATTTGTTGATTTATGTAAGAGTTCATTTTTCGTTGACCAAGAACTTTTATCGCT
>CAYMLA010000142.1:0-6908 GCA_964390785.1 uncultured Bdellovibrionales bacterium
ATATTTGATTCAAAATGATACATGTGAATCGGTTTGTATTAAATATTCTTTTTATTTTTCCATTGGTCTTTTTTTCTGTTCTGTCGTTTGCTTTTGAAGAAGAAAAATATCAACTTCAATGGTTTCCCTTAAAGTGGGCTAAAATTCAAAAAAAAGAGAATAATCAGATCATTGATCGATTTCGATTGATTTTCAATAGTGAGCTTCCTGAAGGAACAGTGGTTGAATTGCCTCAAGTGATTTCACGTTCAAAATGGAAAGACTCCGGTGTTCCATTAAAAAATGCTCTATTGAGTTCTTCTTCCACTAAAGTTAAAAAGGATTCTCGTTTTACATTTCAATTGGTTCTTCCTCCGGAACTCTATGCCATGGTCTTGAAGTTTACCCTCCCTAATCGTTCGGTGATTGTTCATGAAATTGCACTGCTTGTTAGTGATGAAACTGTTAAAATGTATGTTCGAGAAATTGAGAGGCATAAACCGCCTCCCAAATTATTGGTGAGCTTTGATTTGCAACCCGGATTGAGTTCAACGCGATTGAGTCAAACTCGTTTTTCATCAGGAACAGAATTGGTTTCTGATACACAGGATTTTTATCATCATTTGTCTTTTAGCGTTGAGGCTTATCCTTTTTTAGGACTGTATTTTCATTCTCGAAATTCCGGTGGAAGCATTCCTCACTCGTCTTCCATTTCTATTTTGGACGCTTCTTTTAAATTAGAATCGACTCATTTTGAATTGGCCTATTATCCAAAGCCTTTTCGATTTTTATATGAAAATCAATATCGGGGATACACCAGTGTTCGATTGGGGTATTTGAGCGAATCGATGCCTTATTTTCAGCGCTTATCATCTCAGACCTTGATTCTTGATAAAACTCAATTGAATTATGCGACTTTAGGTTTAACGATGGAGAT
Organism: uncultured Bdellovibrionales bacterium; assembly: GCA_964390785.1. GTDB lineage: Bacteria > Bdellovibrionota > Bdellovibrionia > Bdellovibrionales > CAYMLA01 > CAYMLA01. The sequence continues at coordinate 917 of CAYMLA010000142.1, forward strand.
TAATCCAGCAGGAGATTTTTGGGTTCAATTTCTTATTTATTGGAATCATTTGCTTAAAAAGAAAAATGAATTTAATCCAACACAAAAGTACGCGGCTGACTTGGGAGTTCATTTTTATTATCGTTTGTATTCTTTTTTGCAATTGGGTTTTTCGGCCTCCGGTCATCAGCGATTGACAGAATTTGAAATCTATGATGCTTATACGGAACGACCAAGTGTAGGAACGCATTCAGTGACTCTTTTTGATATGGGCATGACGCTAAAGTTTGAATGGAGTTATTGAGGCAAGGTGTAAAGAAGAATGGTTTTATTAAATGAGCTGATAAAAAGTTCCGAAACTGATTTCCAAGAAAATTGATTAGGCCCTCTATTGAGGTCAAGAAGTTTTTGGGGAAGACTTGGAGGACCTAAAGCAGAATCATTGCACCACAAGTGTCCGCTGCTGATATCATGACAATAGAGTTGATTGCCACCGGCCATATAAATGATGAATGTTCCATTTTGACTAAATATATAATTATAGATGTTTCGTCCTTGGGGTTGAGTGAATAATGTTTGTAAGGTTGATAAACTGGGATCAGAAAAATCCGTAATATAACGGAGAGCTGACTGTTCAGAATAACACAGGCGGTCTGTCAATGGGTCATAATGCGTATAGCATGGCCCTGATCTTCTACATGTGTTTGGAAGGTTTGCCGTTAAAACAGAACCAGGAATGGAGGTGTCTTCTGTGACCTCATCGGCGGTGCTTCTTAAAATATCTGTGATGCGTAATGAATTAAAATCATGGCGTTGAATGATGGCATAATCAAGAGAATAGGCTCCGATTAAAATTAAGCTTTGATCAAACAAGGTGAAATTTTGTCGTCCCCCATAACGGGAGAGATAAAATGAAGAGGGGTTATCCCCGTCAATGGATAAGTCCCATTTATTATTATTTGTTTGCAGCTCTATAAACTGTCTGTTTTCATCGAGTTTTCCCGCTCGTTTGAGATAGCGAAACCACGGAAGCCCTTGGTTATCAAAGGTGAAGGGTTGCCCATCGCCTCCACTATAAGGTCCTCCTAAAGAAACACTGGCATCAGCAGGGGTGCCCGTTGGCCAGTATGAAGCTTCAATCAATTGATTGCCAACAATAACATCAATCGATTGTGTTGTTGGATCGACATAACCCAGCACCATGGCCGATCGATCAAAAAAATAAAGACCTTCAGGAAAAGCCGCTTGGTTCGGCTCAAGGTCTGTTTTATAATAAAGACCACTAAAATTTCCTTGAGCAAGATAATGGAGGTCTCCATTTCCTTCAAAAGGTAAAGAGCCTGCTGCCGTTTGAATTTGGTCATTTTGATCAATGTAGCGCACTCGATAGGGACGATATTTTTGTTTTGAAGGCCCATCCATAAAATAGAGTCGTCCCATAATGTCAACTTCCATATTCATTGTTGAGTTGACACAGGCCTCAGATCGATTGATTCCATCATCGTTGCACCCAAGGAGGCCAGTGCTTGCGATGTGCGAGGTGAACACTTCACCACGCGCGCCCAGCAGGTTTGGAGTGTATGCTTTAACTTCTGTGTCTGCCGAATAAAGTGTGTTTGAATAGGGATCATAGGCGATTTTTGCATTTGAACTCACGCTGAGGTCTGTTTTATATATTTGTCCAGAAAGAATTTTGTGCACAGACCCAGAATAATAGGCATAATAAATGACAGCTCCATTATTCCAAACTTGAATAGAGCTTAATTCAGGCTGATTAATGTCTCCAATTGGGCTTGTTAGAGCATCGTAAGGGCCATCTCCAGTAAGTCCACTTCGAACACAATTTCCCGCGACAATGGAAATGTTATTGACAGATTTTGTTGCAGACTGCGTGGCTTTCATCAGTCTTAAGCCAGAGGAGGAATCCCATGTTCCTGGTGTGCAATTGGTAAAGTAATAAAGGGAGTTGCTTTCATCAAAATCAAAAGCTCCTGACTTGCCCCAAACATAAGCGCTGTCTTTGGTTGCTGATTCATCGATTTCCGTTCCTCCACCCAGATAGTGTTTGACCCATTTTGACTTTAAATCAATTTGATAGACGTTTCCACTATTAACAGTCGAATTTCCATAAGACAAATAGAGATAACCGTCTTGATCAAAAAACAAGGTGACGCGATCAACGTTTAATTTTGGATTTTCAGGAAGAACAGCATCAACAACAAGATTAAAAGAGCCGTCTTCAATAAAAACAGTTGTTTTTCCGCTGTCTCTTGAAATGAGATAAATGGCCTTATCATAGTCATTGACATAAATATCTCCATTATGAGGATTAACAACAAAATTACCAAGGTTGTTTCCGTCATACACGCGTGATCGTTTTCCTTGAGCCCCCACTCCTCGATCGTGAGTTCCCATGTAGAGGCTCCACTGGGGAACATTTAAAACATCAGAAAAACGATTGAAGCTGGTGTTTCCAGATTGATCTTCTACTAAAATTTTAATTCTAAAGTAATCATTGGTAGGAGCAGTGAAGCTCGAGTAGTTTCCATTATAGGTGAGTGGATGATCGGTTAAGCCGCCATAGTTTTCGACAATGGGGATCCATTCGATATTGTCGGTTGTGTAATAAAGATTGATCGGGTTATTGCTTAATCCTTCGGCGTCTTCAATTTCCCAATCGATAGAAAGAGTATCTCCTATTTGAAATTGAGTCGTTCCAAAATTTGCTCCCGCTCTGAGATTATGAACAGAGAATTTTTTAATTATTGGATTAGTCCCTGCATTTAAAGTGATTTTTTCTGTGTTAGTGCCTAAAATTCCGGTTGCTGGGGTCATTGTTGTTGCGTTTCCGGCATTGTCTTTGAGCCAAACACAGATCTTTTTGACTTCATTTCCGGGAGAAAGATTAAAATCAAAAGTTGTTTGTAAATCAGTCATTTCTGTCCAATCAATTTGCTTGGTGTAATAGATTTGATTGATTTCTGATTGAGTAAGAGGCACGTTCCAGAGAGCGACTTCGTCAATGGTTCCGTTGAAGTAAGCACTACTGTAACCTAAATTTAAGACTGTATCCGAGTTAAAATTGGATGAGTCTTTTGATCCACTGGCAACCAAAACGGAATCAACATAAACCATTTGTCCTACGCCCTGTTGAACGACAACAGCGACATGGTGCCAATTTCCATCAGCATAGTTTTGGCTGCTGCTTGAAATGGTTTGTTCGCTCCAAAGACGATGACGAATATTGCCACCTGAAAGGTAGAGATTTCTATCATTTGCGCCGCCAAGATGAGGGTGGCGAATGGAAGAAATTTGTGCGTTGGGATCAGAGGTTCTAAACCACAGAGAATAGGTGTAATTGGTTTCAGGACTATTGATGCGAATTTCAATCACATCGTTTATGCCGTCAAATAGAACCGCTTTATCGCCTGAGACAGCACTTCCTGTAAGACCGACGTCTCCGTGTGCAATTCCGTGGTGGTTATTGCCACTGTCATCGGAAAATCCGTTTTCAAACGACCACTGCCCGATGACTTGTGACCAACGGGGAGCCCAATCAACGCTGAGTTTTCTGACTGTGTTTGAGGTGGCTGAGTCGAATTGCTTTTGGCAATTTTCGCCATAGGCCTCTTTGATAAAATAAGAAACGGGTAAAGAATGGCTTTCATTAATGTCAATTGAAACTTGAACTTTGGTTTGATCAGTGCTTGGTTCACCTGAATTGATTTCAATAGAGTTAAAATGAGGAGGTTCAGTGTCGCGTCTCCAACTAAAACTGACGGTGCTTGTGTTTCCTGCAACATCAGACTGACTAATGACGTAACCACTTGTGCCATCAGTAACACGAACGGGAGTTTCAAAACTCCAAATTCCAGAAAGACAATCCAATGTGGCTGTTGCCGATCCACTCACGGTGAGCGGCTGTCCTTCTTCGCACTCTCCAGAAAAAGTGACTTGATTGGCATTTGAGACAAAATAATTTTCTTCAATCGTTAAGCTTGGAGCGATGGTGTCTCTTATCCAGGTCACTTGGGTTGCAGAATCCATGAGTTGATAGTTGCCATAGGTATTACGCCCAATAACACAGAGTTTGACTTCTCCTTGGCCATAAAAAGAAATGCTTGTCGTGATTTTTTCAGCAATGGGTTTTTCATGTGTGTAGCCAGAAGAAAGACTGCAATTAATATTTGTGCTCATTCCAAGCTTAAATTTGTAATGAGTAACATCTTGGCCAGAAATTGTAATCGATAATGAGTCTGCATTACTTTGCCCTGTTGGATGATCGTTGATGATTGCATTTGGAGCTGTTGTTGTTTTTGTCCATTCTGCTTGTGTGGCGTTTTCGTAGGCTTGATAATTTCCTGATAAAGTTTGGCCGACAACACAAAGTAAAATATCACCATCAGATAAAGCAGAAATATTGTCTTGAATTTTCTGGGTCACCGAATAAGTTTGGCTATATCCCGTTGCCAGTGAACAATTGGTCGATTTTTTTTCTCCAATTTTATATTTGTATCGAGAAATCCCTTTTCCTCCGACGGTAATAGATAAATATTGTGTGTTATTTGTGTTTATGGGAACATTATCAAGGACGGCAAGGCCATCAACAATGATGTTAATGCTTCTATTATAGGATTGTTCTGTGGATAAATCATTGGATATGGTGTCTCCGATTTCAACTGCAATCAGTCCAGATGAATAGGCCAAAAACCGTCCATTCACAGGATCAAGTGATCCAAAACCAGATTGTATTCGATAGAAATAAGGAGGGACACCTCCGGTTATAAAGTTAGACAGTTCAACCGAGCTGCCCTGTTCAACTTCAATGGTTAAGCGTGAAAGTCTAAGAAGTTCATTGACAAAAACTGAAAAGTGAATCACCTCACCAGTATGGTCGGAGATTTCGACATAATTATTTCCAATCGTAGAGGAAGTAAAAATTCCTGTTAACGATTCGATTATTCCATATCCAGAAACAACTTTATAGCGATAAGGAGGAATTCCTCCATTGACAAATTGAGAAATGTTTAAAACTTGATCGGGTTGAATAACCCATGCATCATTTTTTAAGCTTAATTTGGAATTGACAAAAAGACGAGCCCGTCCAACGGCTGAAGTTGAATCAATGACTTGAACAATTATAATTCCTTCTTCTGTTGCTTTGAATTCTCCAGTATTGGGATTAATTTCTCCTGCTCCAGATAAAAGACTAAATTCAAGAGGGGGACTAGCGTATTCAAATGTAAAATTGATTGTTTGGTCAATAACAACAGTTTGATCCTCAGGGCTATTTAAAATTCTTTCTCCCAAATTTCCTTTTAGATTTGAATCACTGTCTTCTTTACAAGCTGAAAGGATGATAAAAAACGATAAGATAAGATAAGGCAAACCTTTGGATTTTAAAAAAGGCAAAAGACCAAAGAACAAAAAATGAAGGACAAATACGTTCCTGTTCCAATTCATATTGATAGAATCGGGATTTTGGTATTAAAACTTTAGTCTAATGTCCTTGCAAAGCAATTTTATCGCAATATAAGTTTTATCACGGCTTTGTTGCGGATTTGTTGCAATTTTATTGCGGTTTTATTGCAATTTTATGGTCATTTTATGGTCATTTTATCGAATACGATTCTGTCGGTGAGACCGCGTTATTTCATAAAGAGAATATGTTGTTTCAATATGAAACATTTGAATTCAGTGAAATAAACAAAAGTTAAAATAATTGTTTTGCATAAATTTGCATAAAAAACAAGAGTTCTAAGAATCAATACCATTGAAGTATTCCCCGTCCATATGAAGGATTGAGGAGGGAGGAGGGAGTCAATACCATTGAAGTATTCCCCGTCCAAATGAAGGAGCGAGGAGGGAGGAGGGAGTCAATACCATTGAAGTATTCCCCGTCCATATGAAGGATTGAGGAGGGAGTCAATACCATTCAGTATTCCGTCCATAGGAAGACCTTTAAAAACTCAAACATGCGTTATGGCCGCAGGTCGTCTCGGTTTTTTTATGG
>CAYMLA010000143.1:0-6899 GCA_964390785.1 uncultured Bdellovibrionales bacterium
AAACACAGCGGGAGATCATCAGAAAAAATGATTGGACGAGTTGTTAAGCTGTGTGGGCTAATTGGCGTAAGAACAAATCCATTTAGATCAGGATGTAAAACTGGACCATGGGCAGCCAAATTATAGGCCGTAGACCCCGTTGGACTCGCAACCAACAATCCGTCGGCTTTCATTTTAGTCACTAAATTCTTTCCTCTTTGAATCGACAAGTGCATCAATTGACTGCGAACACCTCGCTCAATAACAATTTCATTAAGAGCGAGATATTTTTGATTAACCGTTTTATTCTCAACAACTTTAATCTCAAGTAAGGAGCGCTTTCGACTTTCAAGTTGATTATCCAAAGCTTGCTCAATGGTATTTTCCATGTCTTCTTTACGAATTTGTGTTAAAAATCCCAAAGACCCTAAGTTAATTCCTAAAATCGGAATAGGTTCACCGTCAAGATAATGCGCCGCTCTTAAGAAAGTTCCATCTCCTCCAAACACAATCACAAGATCAAGCTTTTTAATCTCACTTGGAGATTGAATCATTTCTGTATTTTTAATGGGTTTTTGCTTTGGAAACAAAAAAACCTTAACTTTTCTGCTCTCTAAAAATTCAATCACTTTTTCAGCACAAGCAATGGCTTCCCCCGTATAGGGGCGATAAACAAAAGCCACTTTTTTTATTTTTTGTGCCATAAAATCAATCCTAAAAATAGTCAAATTTGAGGCGCGCGAGCTCAAATCGAACGAGGCGTACATTTAGTACGTCGCAGTGAGATTTGAGCGAAGCCAACGAAAAAGTTGGCTGTTTTGCAGCAGCCACTAAATGAGACCGTCTTTTCTCAGCAAAGCATCCGGATCAGGCTCACGTCCTCGAAATCTTTTGTACAATTCCATGGGATGCTCAGAACCTCCACGAGACAAAATATTTTTCAGAAAACTCTGTGCTGTTTGTTGATCAAAGACTCCTCGTTCTTTAAAAAGCTCAAAAGCATCCGCCTCTAAAACCTCAGCCCATTTATAACTGTAATACCCTGCTGCATATCCACCAGCAAAAATATGAGAAAAACCACACGAGAAATTTGTTCCTTCAATTTTAGGAAGCAAGCTTGTTTCCTGCGTCGCTTGACGTTCAAATTGATCAACATCCGAAATCTCTGATGGATCAACAGTATGCCAAGTCATATCCAAAATCCCAAAATTAAGTTGCCGTAAACTAAAACTACCAGCCATAAACGTTCTCACATTTTTAATTTTTTCAATGAGTTCGTCGGGGATAATTTCTCCTGTTTGATAATGTTTTGCATAAAGACTTAAGCCTTCTTTTTCAGACACCCAATTTTCCAGAATTTGAGACGGTAATTCTACAAAATCCCAATAAACAGATGCTCCTGAAAGAGATGGAAACACACAATCAGATAAAAGCATATGGAGTCCATGTCCAAATTCATGAAAAAGAGTCTTTACTTCCATTAAAGAAAGAAGAGAAGGAGTTTTTTCTGTTGGTTTTGTAAAATTACAAACAATAGAGACATGAGGACGCTCAATTTTTCCACCAATTAAACCTTGTGACTTGTATGTTGTAGCCCATGCCCCTGATCTCTTACTTTCACGAGGATAAAAATCGGTATAAAATAACCCCATAAAAGTTCCCGTTTCTCTTTGAAATACTTCATAGGCATTAACATCGGGATGATAGACAGGAACGTCCTCATTTATGAGGTTAAACTCTAAACCAAAAAGTTTTTCGGCATGCTTAAAAACGCCATCAACAACATTTTCGAGCTTAAAATAAGGCTTTAAAATCTCTTCATCAAAGTTAAACTCGCTTTCTTTAACTCTCTCTTGATAAAAAGTGAAATCCCATGGCATGACTTTGTCGATATTGTCCCTCTTTTTAGCCGCAGCACTGACTTTATCTAAATCTTGAAAAGCCGCTTCCTTTGACTTTTCAATCAAGCGTTTTAAAAACTGTAGAACCGTTTCTGGGCTTTCAGCCATTCGTTCCTGAAGAACAAATTCAGCATGAGTTTTGTAGCCAAGCAAATTAGCTCTTTTATGCCTCAATTGAACAATTTTTTTAATGATCTCCTGATTGTCATACTCGCCTCCAAAAGCCCTTTGCCCTGAAGCTCTTGTTAACTTTTCTCTGAGTTCTCTATTGCGTGCATGTTTAATCACTGGATAATAGCTTGGAAATTGAAGATTAAAAGCCCATTGATCCGGTTTATTTTTGTTTTGAGCCAATTCTTTTGCTGCCTCTTTTGCCGATTGCGGAAGCCCGTCAAGTTCCTGTTCACTTTCAACAAATAAAATAAATGCATTTGTTGCCTTTAAAACATTTTCGCCAAATTTTGGATGAAGCGCAGAAAGCTCTTTATCAATGGCTCTTAATTCTTCTTTTTGTTTTGAATTTAATAAAGCACCGTTTCGAACAAAATTTTTATAATATTTTTTTAAAAGAGTTTTTTCCTCTGTATTTAAGTTTAACTCTTCCCTTTGTTCATAAATAGATTGAATTCGAGCAAAGAGTTGCTCATCCAAATAGAGATCATTTGAAAATGCAGCAACAATAGGATCAATTTTTTGAGACAACTTTTGAAGTTCTTCATTCGTATGAGCAGAAAACAAATTATGAAAAACAGCATGAGCACGATCAAGTTCTTCCGTGCACAATTCAAGCTTAACAAGTGTGTTTTCAAATGTTGCTGGTTCTGGATTGTTTTTAATGAGGACAATCTTTTCTTTTGCCATGGTAATCGCTGATTCAACCGCTGGCAAAAAATGCTCGTTAGAGATTTTGTCAAAAGGGATAGCCCCGTGCTTCAAATTGGATTTTTCTAAAATTGGATTTTTCATACCTCAGGCCATACCACAAAATCCAAGATAAAAAAACCTTACGAAATAATGCTCCACAACATAACGCAAACTCCCCTTCGTCCCGTCCGCTGGTTACAGTGTTCGATTCTCTTTTCAATTTTTAGTTTTCAATTTTTAGCTCATTTATTTTAAGTCCATAAAATCTAGCTTCTATTTGCTAACAATCGACAAACGATAACTAAAAATTGGTTCAAATGAAACATTAGCTAATAGCAAATAGCCAAGAACATTACCTTTTCAAGGAAATTATTGTTAAAACTTTACCCCCAACTTCAGTCCAAACTCGTCTTATCAAGACTTGTAAATTTAAGACAAGATATTCAAGCTAAAAAGATGAATGCAGCACAAAAAAAGCTCTACAAGAGAAATTGACCAAAATGTGCTGGCTTACTTCTTTTGTATTTTTAAGACGAACACCCAAACCATTGTTCTTCTTCTTGTTGATTAACTCCCTTTTCGTGAATCATGCTTTTAGCTCAGACGATCTAAAAATTAGAAACGTAACACAGGTTGAATCTCCCTCAGTCCCCATCACGAATCGACCACGGCCTAAACCCAAAAACGTCATCCCGGCGATTCAGCAACAAACCACAAACCAACCTGAGACATGTCAAAACAGCATTGCCCGTAATCCACCCATCTGTGTTGTTGGTTCAGCAATTAAGCCAGAATTGGTTTGTCAAATGCGTGGAAATATTGCTCTTCAAAATCGAAGTTTTTTGGATGCCTTTTTAAATCAAACACAAAATACCAACAACGCCTGTTCAGCAAACCCCAGAAACAACAACATGGATGATCTAGAAGCCATTGCTACGACAATTCAGAGAAAACCAAGGATAAAAAGAAGGTGTATCGAATTTTCCATGAAACGAATCACAAATTTGAATAACCCAAGAAGACTCACCTGCAGAAGCAACCAACAAGTGCCAACCTCACACACCTTTTTAAGCTCTTCTTCTAATCCACACGTTAAACAAGAGCTGTGTATAACCGATGATATTATTGATTACGTTCACTTCGCCTTTGAGGAGGTGTTTGCCTGCATAAACGCCATAACAAGTGAACATGGAAATCGTCCCCTAGATGCCGCACAGCTTTTTACAAAAATTAATAATGAATCTGCTTTCGGCTTCTTCCTTCAATCAAAAGCCGGCATTGGTCTTTCACAACTCACCAGTATTGCGACAAAAGAACTTTCAGGTAACCACAGTGGCAACATTTATCAACAATCAGCCCTCCAAAACTGCACTGACCCCAAGAATGCAAGTTGCCACCCCTCATGCCAAAAACTACGAGAAACCCTTTCGCAAGACTTGCAGTTTACTGATAAAGGAGATGTAAGACATTGCCAACTCGTCAGTCTTGGGGAAGGCATTGCCCGCAACTTGTTTTACGGAATGAGTTTGTTGGCTCACCACCGAGATTCTGCTCCACAAAATAATATTGCTTCTGTTCTGCGCAGCTATGGCACAACGAATCCGGACGTAATCGATATGGCAAGCCTGGTGAGTTTTGGCCGAAATGGCCTAAACGGAGTTCATACGAGCCTACAACAAATTGGAGATAGGATCAGAAGAACTAATCAGGTTTGGAGCCAAATAACTCCTAGCGCAATGCATAAACACTTATACGATACATCGCCCTACTTTAAGGAAACAGCCAATCGAATGTGTGAGTTTCTTAACAATTTGCCAGAAAACGAAAATAATCAAAAAGATTGTAAAAAATATTCCTCATATAGCCTAGAACAACTCAAGGGGAAAGAATGTCTAGAATAATAAAAACCATACTGCTCTTGTGGATAAGTTTTATTTTGTGCGCCCTCCCCACCGCTTTTGGGCAAAAAAAAGATCCTGACTGGAAAAATTACTCACAACAAATCAAACAAAGAATTCCCACTCTCACCTTAAAAAAGCTAAAAACCGAAATCGAAACACTAAAGGAAATTAGGCGTTTTTTCTTAAATAAAAAGCAAGACACCTCCATTCCAGTGGATTCTAAAGAATATCGTCTCCTTGAAGTGAAGGAATTTCCATTTTTGTTACTTTTAATTAATCTAAAGGATCTTTCTACAAATCTTGATACAATCGGCACTGGGAAAAATCAAAACTGTGAAAACCTTTATACGCAAATTACTTTTTCCAACACAGGAGATGGCTCCTTAAATGAAAATCTAAAAATAACCCTTGAAATAGCAAAAGTCCTTTGCCCCTTAGCAACGTCCCCAAAAAATTAATAGACTTTTCATGACTGAACACGCAGCGTCTGCTCAAACCCTATCTTAAATCAGAATCAAATGACTTCCGACGCCGAAGAGACGTTGCGAAATATATGTCTTATTAAAATTATTTTGAATCCCTTTGAGCTGGGATGTTCAAAGACGCAAAATAAAGGATGGCACCTCCATGTCAGCTACATGAATACTTTGTATTTTTTAACACGATCTATACGCCTGTCTTAACGCTATAAGATTTTTAAAAACCAATGAATTACACACATTAGGCGCGTTACAGTGAGATTTGAACAAAACAGACCAAGAAAAGTCCTTAAGAACTGTCAGAAAATAAGTTTAACGATATAACAGAGAATAATTTGTAGAGATTCAATGCGTGACGACAAAGGACTAGTCTACAGCTAATTCGAAGAATAAATTCAATATCGAAGATTAGGGCTAGTTAAAATGCTCTATTTTTTGCTAGCCCCTTAGTCCTGAAAACCTCAAAAATCGATAAATATTGGATTTCAACCAAATCCACGTTAATATAAATAGTGACTGCTGCAAAACAGCCAACTTTTTTGTTGGCTTCGCTCAAATTTGGCAATTTTGCAACAGCCACATTTAGCAGAAACCATAAATTGAGAAGATTTAAAAAATTGTTTTATCGAGTAAAAAATGAAAAAAATATGTTTTTTAGTACTTATCATTTCTCTTTCAACTTTATCTTTAGAGGGACAAGCTCGCGTTTTTGATTTTAAAAAAGAAACTTTTGGGGCTTTTTTTTCGGCTACTGGTCATAATCTTTATTTGAATCAAAGTGCGTTTAAAAACAGCATTGGTGATGAACTTAATTATTCTCAAACATCAAATTATGGATTTGGATTTAGACTTGGATTTTTATTCAATATGACTTCTGTTTCTCTTCGACTTGGAATAGAGGGGTTTCAAGCCAAGCAAATCATCAATGCCGATGTTAAAAATACTTCAGACGTTGTCTTGTATAATCTCGATAGTTCCGTGATTACAACAATGCCATTTATTGGACTTGATCTTGCTCTCTACCAAAGTCAAAACTCACGAATGATTATTGGGCTCAATGTCGGACAAGCAACTGTCAAAATGGAAAATTCAATCGCATTTACTGATATTGGAACATCAACCTACGGACTCAGTAATTTTTCTGAATCTTCTGAAGACACAATCCTTGGCGGAGACATTTTTTTAGGCTATGAAACTCTTGCAACCGATACTGTGACGGCAAATTTTGAATTGGGTTATCGACAAATGATTTCTGGAAAACAAATTTACAAATCATCTGCCACAACTTTTTTAGGAGACGTCAACTCTGGTGATTCTGTTTTAAATGCTGATGGAAATGGTCGAACGCTGAATTTATCTGGGCCCTTCATTGGACTTACATTCAAATTTTATATCGACACGATTTAATAACAACCCCTAATGAAAGCGTATACCCATTTTGTATCAGCCACTAAATGTGGTTTCATAAAATCTTTTGCTTTATTCTAAATCGTTTATCTTGATTGATTCCTTACCATTTCATCCAATCCGGTTGGAAATCTGTTAATTGAATTAAAACAATGTTCTTCTAAATGTAGATTAACGTTTTTTTGTCATTTTAAAAACATTTTTTTTGAAACGAATGAGAGGTGAAATACAATTGTTAAAATTTAAGAGGCCACATCTCTATCAAGACTTTTCTTTAGATAAAGCTCACTTACAAAAAAAGCTATCTTCTGAGCAGTATTGTGTGACTCAAGAGGGGGCAACAGAAAGACCTTTTGTCAATGCTTACT
>CAYMLA010000144.1:0-5438 GCA_964390785.1 uncultured Bdellovibrionales bacterium
TATGATACCACAATTGGCATCTCGATAAAAATTCACCAGATCACTATCAAGCTGAATTGAAACTTGAGAATAACTGCTTAACGAAACAAATTCTTGATAACTATTTACAAGAACAACTGACATCGGACGACATTCATTTGGATTCAGATTATTCATAAGCCCACCATGAGGCTGTCCCGTTTCGGTATTTACATCAGATAACTTCAATCGAAGTCCCCCTGAATCTCCCCAACGATCTCCAATGTGCATGTCTCGACCGGCCATCAACATTATTGTCTTCCCATCAATGACTTTAAAAGGACAAGCGATTAAACCAGGAGCTTCTTTTCCTTGAAATAAATCAAGAGAAAATGTTGCTGTTCGATTTGGAATAGAAATTGATCTCATTTGATTAAATCCAATTTTAGACAAGATTGAACAATCGACATTGGGACCTGATGAATAAATTCGATTTCTTTCATCCGAATGAAAAAACTCTTTATAAAAAAATGCTGTTCCTGAAATCCCATAGTTTGGATCTTCAGCACCAAAAATATAATCCCAATTTAATGTTAAGCGATGATTAGCTATATCCCATTGTTGATCAAATAAAGTCCATCGAATATCTCCACTGGATTCTGTCACTTGAATCATCTTATAAGGCGAACGAAATCCTAAAACCCCATCTGGACCTTCTTTAGCATAAAGCGTGGGTTTAAATAAAATAAACTTCTTGAGATCATTTGCAATATCAAGACAAACTCCTTTTCCAAACTCTTGTCCACCTGAGGCTATATGTAAAGCTTTTGAATCAACCGTTACACCTTTATATCTTAGCTTGTTTATTCCCTCTGAATCTGTATAAACGCCCTGCGAATAAGTCACTGATCCTTCTGTTTGTTCTTCATAGTCAACAATTGAATTATTTACCGTTACCATTGGATAACAAACTTCACGAGTTCCTCGTTCTGGCCCTAAAACAGCAACAACCAACTGTTCATCCTTTCCACCACGAGAATGGAATTCTTCAACCGTTGTCTGTCCTGCTTCTGTCTTTTTTCTCACCCAATAAGTTTGAGGCGAATAAATAGCCATAACTTGGCGACTAGGAGCCAACAATCCTTGTCCTGGCAAAAGGCCTTCAAAAAGCATTTTATTATTATGAGCTAATACATAATTAAACTTTGCTCCATCAAGAACAAAAAGTTGAAACCAACCATTGATTATCGCTGTTCTCATAATTTCCATTGCAGGGCGATCATTAGGGGGTTGAAAAGCAACAATAACATCACCAGTAGGGCCACCATCAGGACGAGAATAATACCGACCAACAACATTGGCCATATATCCAGAACCACTTCCAATGGATTGAACTTCAATCTGAACAGAAGCCTCTCCAGAAGCTAAGTTTTTTATCACATCTCCATATCGAAAATCCATCCCTTGGTCGCCTTCATAAACCAACAAAATCTGAATAATTCTTCCCTCTCCAGAGGGAACTTCTAATACTATTTCAGGAGGAGGAGCTTGAGTCGTCGCACAATCCCCTTTACAGGAATCCCAATCCCATTTTACTTTTTGCATTCCTGGACCTGAAACATTTAAAACAATATGCATGAGTTCCAGAGTTCCTGATAAGACTGAAACTTTTTCAGGAACAGACAATCGAATTTTAGATTGTTGAACACTTTCTTTTTTTCCACATGAAACAATAAGAAAAATCAAAACAAAAAGAGACATTAAATTAATCATCATACGGCCAAGCTTCATAAATCTTCTCCTCATATGGGATCTTTAAAAATCACCCATTCAATTAACGCATCCATTTAAATAGTGGCTGCTGCAAAACAGCCAATAAATAACTAAAAAGATAGCACATCAGATATTATTCGGAATTTCTAGACCAAGTCTTTAAAGAATTTAATATCATTTTTTTTGCCACGACTTATCTTATAACTTCTCTTTTTTTAACAACTTAAGTATGGTTTGCAATAAAAGATTTGTACCAATTTCAATATGTTCCAAACTTGACCACTCATCAGGTGAGTGGCTTATGCCATTTAAACTTGGTATAAAAATTAACGATGATGGAATGTATTTTCCAAAAATCTGAGCATCATGTCCTGCGCCACTTTGAATCTTCATATATTTTACATTCATTTTTTGGGCTTGTTCTTCAATCACTGAACAAACATCAGATGAACATGATACAGGTGAAATACGACTAATTGGTTCAAACTCAAACATCAACCCTCTTCTTCTTGAAATTGCCGATAAAGCTTTTCTAAAGGCTTCTTCAAGTTCAATCATTTTACTTTCTATAAAATCACGACCAACAAGTGAAAATTCAATCACCCCTGGAATAGTATGAGGATTTCCAGGAAACAACTCAACTTTTCCTATTGTAGCACGAGCCTCTTCGGTTCCATTTTCTTCTATAATTCTAGATATTTCACCAGAAAATTCAACGAGTCCTTGAAAAGCATCACGTCTCATATTCATTGGAGTCGTACCTGAATGATTTGACTCTCCAATCAATTTAACCTTCCACTTAAAAACACCAGAAATATTTTCAACAATACCAATTTCCATATTACTATTTTCTAATACTGGTCCTTGTTCAATATGTAACTCTAAAAATCCAGACATATATTCCCTATTACGACGACTATGAAGAATATGTATAGGATCAAAACTGCATGATTTCATGCTTTCAACTAAAGACACTCCATTGATATCATAAGCATGATTAATGTGTTTTAATGAAATTTCCCCACAAATGGCTTGAGCACCAAGCATCCCACCAAAGCGTCCTTCCTCATCACTTGTTGCGACAAGCTCTAAATTTTCAACCAATTCTATATTATTTTCTCTAATCACACGCATGCACTCAAGTGCTCCTAAAACCCCCAATGCTCCATCCATCACTCCCGCACAAGGAACAGAATCTAAATGAGAACCAATCAAATAAGAAGAACGCGATCCAGCACGATCATCTAATCCAAAAACATTTCCAGCCCCATCAGTTGAAGGAATCAAACCAATTTCTTCAATTTTTTTTAACAACCACTTACGAGCTTCAATATCAGCTTTGGTAAAAGCCATCCGATACACTCCACCATCATCTTGATTTTTTCCAATTTGCCCTAATGCAATTAAATCTCGCTCTAAACGATCGATAGAAATTGTTGGAAGATCACCTAATTTTTGAGGCTTTCTCAAAGCTCTATTTGTTTTCATAATTTATTTATCGGATAAACACTCAATCTCTTTAAACACCGCTAAACATTTTAATTCAACAACAAATCTTTTATTTTTTTATTTTCATTAAAACACAATCTCTCTCTCTTAATTTGGAAAAAACTCTCTATAAAAATTGATCAAACTCATTTGATCACAAAACCTTTTTCTTATTTTTACGCACCCAATCACCCTTTGACACTCTTTCTTCTCTATGAAAAAGTGGAAAACACCTATGAAAAAATTTTTTATTATTTTTTTTATTATTTTTTTTATTGGATTTTGCGAATTTGTTTTATGTCAGATTCAAAATGAAACATCAAAAGATGTTAACCTACTTGAATCACAAATTTTTGTAACGCTGACTTCATCTAATGGAGATCTGCTTGATTCTGGATTTACAACATTAAAATGGAAACTTTCACCTGAGATTCAAAATCAACCAATCAACGATAACATTATTTATGAACTTTATCGTTCAGAAGATCCTCAATTTCTGAAATCTAAAAAACTTTATAAAGGTCGTGATTTAGCAACCTTTATTTCTGGCCTTCTCAATGGTGTATATTATTTTCAAGTTCATGCTCTTTCTGATCAAAATATTCTTGCTCGCTCCACAACACTCAAATTGAAAGTCAAACATCATTCTTTTCGACTGGCCTTTACCCTTTTTGGCTTAGGCGCACTTGCTTTTTTCTGCATTGTTGGTGTCCTTATTAACGGACATAGAAAGTTTAAATACTAAGGACATTGATTATGACTGAAGCGATCCTTTCTCAGCAAATCGGCTGGTTACTTTTGATTTCTGTTGGAACAATTTGGGTCGGACTCGGTCTTTTATGGGGACGAAAGGCTCGCTCTCTTGATGGATTCATGCTTGCCGGTCGCAATGTTGGCCTTGCCCTTGGTACAGCAACTGCCGTTGCAACATGGGTAACATCAAACACCACCATGCTCGCTCCACAGTTTGCACTTCAATTTGGAGTTTGGGGTATGATTGCATATTCAACAGCCTGTGTCGGATTAATATTATTTGCTCCTCTTGCTAAAAGAATTCAAACTCTCATGCCTAATGGCTATACAAGTGGAGATTTTATACGACTTCGGTATGGGAAAAAATCTTGGTTTCTTTTTCTTTTAATTTCTTTATTTTATAGTATCACATGGCTCATCAGTATGGCTATGGCTGGCGGAATTCTATTACAAACAATCAGCGGAATTCCATACTTTTATGGAATGAGTGGAATTTTGTTTGTATGTGTTCTTTACACCTTATTTGGTGGACTTTATGCCGTCATTGGAACCGATTTTATTCAAAGTTTAATTATTCTTCTCGGCATCTTAATCGTTGGATATTCCATTCTAAGCTCTTCTTCAATTGATCTTGTTTACAACGAAGTCTTAAGTGAGCGCCCCGCTCTACTATGGGTTCTTATGCCTGCTTCAATCATGGCTCTTTTTAACAATCTTCTCTTTGGAGTTGGCGAAATTTTTCACAGTAACGTCTGGTGGTCACGTGCTTTTGCTATCCGAAGTGGACTTGCAAGCAAAGCCTATTTAATGGCAGGCTTTATATGGTTACCCATTCCTGTAGCTGCAGGATTTATTGCTTTGTCTGCCAACGTAATGAACATTAATGTTTTTGCACCTGATGCTGTAGGACCAATTGTTGCTGCACACAGCTTAGGAGCCATTGGAGCGATTATTATTTTTATTGTTATTTTTTCTTCTCTCGCATCAAGCATTGATAGCCTTTTAGCTGCAACCTCTGATTTAATCACTCAAGACATTGTAAAAAAAAAATTTTTTCCACAAATTAAAGAACAAATCCTCAAACGTTACTCAAAAGTTGTCATTGTAACGATTGGCTTTTTGGCTTGGGCAATTTGTCTTCCTCGAATCGGAACACTCGCTTCTGTTTTATTTTTTGCCGGCCCTCTTGTTGGAAGTACAATTTGGCCTATTCTTTCTGGACTGTTTTGGGAAAAGCTCACTGGAACAACGGCTTTTTTAGCTATGTTAATAGGTAGCCTACTGGGTTTATTTTCTTATTTTTATATCGGCTGGTATGCAGCTACATTAATTTCAACTTTAGTTTCAATGACTTTTGTTTTTTGCGGTCATCAATTTACACAATCTAAATTTAATTGGAATGACCTTGCAGAGATAAAAGAAAAAGAAGGATAAGATATGTTCTATTCACAAAATATTTTTGAAAT
>CAYMLA010000144.1:5448-6887 GCA_964390785.1 uncultured Bdellovibrionales bacterium
GGTTCACTCGTTATGACTTCATTAGCGATTATTGTACTTATCACTCTAATTTCAATTGACTTAATCAAAAGGAGAATCTGGTGACACAAGTTCAAAACAACATTAACACAACGACAACACAACGCATGAACTCTATTGGCCTCATCCCTGATCCTCAAAAAGTTTTTCTTAATGATAATTTAAACTTAAATTGCCTTAAAAAACTCAAAGGGAAATCCATTATTTCATCCAAACAATTTAACCTTGAATTGATCAATGAAATTTTGAAATTGGCTGCCTATTTAGAAGCCAATGAAATTGCTCCCTATCACCCTCTTGATGGAAAAATTGCAATTACTGCTTTTTTTGAAGCCAGCACTCGAACTCGACTCTCTTTTGAAAGTGCATTTCTAAGATTAGGTGGAAAAATCATTAGTGTACCTGACGGAGGAACCACTGGAGTTGCTAAAGGCGAATCGCTCTCTGATATTGGAGAAATGTTTAATGCTTATGGAGATCTCTTGGTCATGAGACACACTGATACTGACTCCATTACACAAATCAAAAAATACATGTCTATTCCTTTAATTAATGGAGGCAATGGAACAGGAGAACATCCAACGCAAGCTTTAGCTGATTGGTATGCTTTGAAAAAATGGAACCCCAAACTAGGAGAAGATTTAAAGCCCGAAGACAAAATCCACATTGGAATCATTGGAACACCAGGAAGCATGAGAGCTGTTAAAAGCTTTTTACTAACCTCTTTACTTTTTAATAAAAGTATAAATAAAATAACCGTTGTTTCAGAGATGTCTGATCCTCTTGGTGCAGATGTTTCTGAATATATCAAGCAAACTCAAGTTAAGCTGAGTGTTATACACGATTTAAAACAGTCTGTTGAACAATTTGATGTTGTCTACATCAATTCGATTGCTTATTTAGGAGACAGCTACAAATCACTTGATTCAAGATTTAAAATTAGTCCGACAACTTCTCTTAAACGCGATTCTGTCATCTTACATCCTCTTGCTAGAAACTCAGAATTGCATACGGATCTTGATGATACTCAACATAACTTATACTTCAATCAAGCAGCCGGAGCGGTTTTTGTTAGACAGGCTTTACTTGTTTCAATTTTAGATCGTTTAGAATATTTACCTATTTTTAAAAACTGATCTTAAAATAGAAACGCTTCTAAACTTTAAGGAGAAAAAATGTGTGGAATTGCTGGATTCTGGGATTTAAACAATAAATTTAATAATCATACTCATTGTTTAACACGAATGACTGAAATTATTAAACATCGTGGGCCAGATGGATTTGGTTATTATCATGATCATCCCCTTGGACTTTCAATGGGACATGCTCGATTATCAATAATTGACTTGGAAACTGGATCTCAACCACTTATCGATAAAAAAAATGAACTTTTTTTTACTGTTAACGGCGAATTCTATGAC
>CAYMLA010000145.1:0-6845 GCA_964390785.1 uncultured Bdellovibrionales bacterium
TTTTCATCTAAGCGAACCTTTAGACGAGCTTGAATTTCAACAGGACGAATGGGCTTATAGATTAAATCATCAGCTCCCATTCGAAAGGCTTGAGCTAAAATTTCATCATTTTTATCAGCCGTAACAACAATAAACGTGCAATTTAAAAATTTTTTTCTAAGTAGGGGGATAATTGAAATTCCTGTTTCTTTGGTTCCTAAATGGATATCAATAAAACAAGCGATGGGTTGTGTTTGGTCGTTTAAAGTCAATAAATCTTGTGGGTTACTGAATTGTAGGGTTTTAAGTCCTGTGTATTTTTCAATCATTTTTCCAACAATGGGGTCATCATCAAGAGTAATTGTTAAAAAGGTGCTGTTATTTGTAGTTGCAGATGTCATAAAAAGACTCTCCTTTAATAAAGGGTGGTTGAGCAAAATCATCAGATTTTGTTTATTGGTTAATCTGAAATCTGACGTTTTTACTTTGATTAATCGGGTAAGATTTCAATAAAATAAAGCTAATTATATAATTTAATTGTATTTTTATAAATCTTACCAAATCTATTTTTTTAACTTAACGTAAAATTATTAAAATGCATAGTAAAAAAGGTATAATTTGATTGACCTTTTGGTAAGATTTGAAATCGAAGATTAATAGAGTGGTCTACTTTGCTTATTTTGCACCAGGCACTAAACAGTGGTTGTAGCTAATCAAATCAATTTGGGACAACAGTCGTTCACTAGACCTTTATTAAGTTTTTTCTTAAATTAAGAGAAAGAGTTTAATTTTTTTCTTTAGAATACCGAATTCTCCATTATAAATAGTGGCTGTTTTGTAGTGGCTATTTTGCAGCGGCCTTATTTAAATGGTTTTAATGTATTTAAGAGGAGTAAATTTATGCAAGCTACTTTTTACGTTTCTCATGAAGGTGAACAATTAGGTCCATTTAGTTTGGAAGAAATTGCAATTCAAGTAAAAAATAGCACGTTATTGCCAATTGATTATGTATTTGTTGAAGACAAGGACGATTGGGTTCTTGTCTGTGAATATCAGCCAATTAATGATTTACTTAATAATAATGAATTCATGAGTGAAAGTGAAAAATCTGAATTGGATTTAGGTGATAAAATTATCAATGATGATCATGAATCTCTTAAACCGATTGAATTATTTGAAGACAGTGTTTTAAATGAAATTAAAGAAGAGCCAGAAGGGCTTGAATTGTTCGAAGAGCAAAAGCAAGATGAATTTTCTTCTTCATTTGATGAATTAAGAGAGGATAGTGAAGATAAGATTTTTAGTATGCCGACACAGTCACCAGAGGGATTTTTTAAGAATGAAAATGGTGATAATGAAATAGAAGAGAAAGTGGATGATCTAGAGAGCACTATAGATTTATTTGATGAGAGTTCATCTTTTGTAGATGGTGAAGTCTTCTCTGAAAATGATATTGTAAGTATTAATAATGGAGTTGCAATTTTAAATTTTACGCATAAAATTGCAGGAAAAATTAAGCTGAGTTTTTTTTCTCAGAACAATCCAGAATTAAAATTACAAAAACCGGTTGAGCTTGTTGTTAAGCCTGGGCATGTTGAAAAGATTTTTTGTCAGCTACCACCCAAAGCTGAAGTTGGTCAGAAGATCGCTCTTAAGTTTAAAGCGGTTGATTCTTTTGGAAATACGGACACATCTTATAGTCAAAATCTCGATCTTTTGATTCAAGGTAAATCAAGTGAGCATCATAAAGTGACATTTCATTCAGGAATTGCTCATAAAGACATTCAATACACTGTTGCTGAAACAGTTCAAATTAGTTTAAAGGGAGAAAAACCAGGAATAGAGCTGCCAAAAGAGAATATGTCTTTTACACCTGGACCAGCAACACAATTTATTGTTGAAAGCCCTGCTGGTTTGACTGCTGGAGAACACACTGAAATTAAAGTTAAAGCTCTTGATCAATTTGGAAATGTGGCAACTCACTATTCAGGAGAGATTAATTTAAAACTGGAGGCTTCTCGTCAAGCTTCTTAATGTAATCCTAAATTATAATGGATCACGTAGTGGCTGTTGCAAAATAGCCACTAAGTAGTGCGGACGGCATGTCTTTATCTGATAAGAGATAATTTGTCTTGTGGGTTCCAGTAAACATTAAAAGAGTATTCAAGTCTAATTTGCCCATCCTCTTCAATGAGATCACTTGGGGGATTGGGGAAAAGTCGCGCTTCTTGAAAAGAATCGATGATGGCATTATCAAAACCTTTGATTCCAGAGGATTGAAGAATAGAAGCGTCTTTAAAAAGTCCTTTTTTGTTTAACTGAATTATAACGTGCGTTTTCCAAGAGGTTTTTCCAGGAGGGGATCGAAAGTTGCGACTACTGAGGTATTTGATTTCTGAAAAAACGCGTTCTTCCCATCGAAATCGAATGGCTTCTTCAATTCGGGTGAAAAAACTGTAAAACAAATATCGATCGGTATTTAAAGCGGTAAATTCTCCGATTTTAATATCGGGCAAAAATTCTCCAGTGGTTGAAGTGCCTTTTTCTTCAAATAAAAAAGGGCGGTGAAGATTTGTTGTTTTTAATGTTGGAACAAGGGGATCGTTTTTTTGTTTTAAAAATGGTTGATGAGTTGATTTTGGTTTTTGAGGCAGTTCAAGAGGTTTTTTATCTTGTTGTTGGGATGATGTTTCTTGTCTGTTTTTAGATAAACCCGTCTGTGCAGATTTGCTTTGTTTTTTCACACGTTGTTTGTTTAATGACCAAAATTTAGCGGATTCTTTGTTTTGAGTTAATTCAGAGGGAGGGGGAGATGTTTGGCGAACGATTTGTTTTTGAGTTGCTTCGGTGTATAAAACGTCAATCGTTTGAACTTCCTTTTGGGTGGCTTCTTTTTGTAATTCAGAGAGAATCCCCATTAAAAAAAAGTGAATTAAAATGCTGGCTATAAGTCCTTGAATTAATCTCATTTTTAATGTACGCCTCATTCGATTTGAGCTCGCGCGCCTCAAATTTGACTATTACCCTACCCAATATAAGTCCAAATTGTATCATAATGCAATATGAGGGACTTAAGTTGATGCGTTTTTTTTCCGATATTTTTATAGTAGGGAGGAAAAATGAATAAAAAATCAAATATCATAGATTTTATGAAATATAGACAAGAAGGTGAGATTACTCATTTAGATTCCCTTGTAGGAGATAACTCATTGGTTGATGAAGAAGATGATCAAATCGAGATCAGAAGTGAGTCTGATGCAGAAGATTTTGAAAATTCTTTAGATAATGATCGTAGAAAAAATGCCAGAACATTTTTGTCTCAAGCTGTGGCTGCCTATGTTATTGTTCCAGGGCGAGGATTACAAAAGATTTCAATCACTAATATTTCTGAGCATGGTTTGTCTTTTGATCTTGAAGCAAAATATGGGCATTATAGTGCCAATGATGAAGTGGCTGTTCGTTTTTATTTGAATTCAGAAGCTTATTTTGATTTTGTTGCTGTTGTGAGACACTTGAGTACGGATAGAGCAGAAGAAGTGATTCGCCATGGAGCAAACTTTTTAAAGGGAACAGTAAACGAGCAGGCTTTATTTCATTTTGTTAAATTTATTGAAACTGTCAGTGGAAGCTTAAAGAAAGATTCTGGTGACCCTGTTATTCCGCAAGAAGCCTCTTAGAAAAATTTGTTTGAGAAATTCTTTTTGCTCTTTATTCTATTAAAAAAAAGACTGTTAATTTAATAGTGGCTGCTTTTCAGCAGCTACAGATCGGATTTTAGTCAATAAAAAAAGTCTAGCTGAATTTGTTTTTATTTAGAGTTTTATACTTTTTTTATTCTATTGATATAAATTGCTTAGATTTTATTCAATTTCTTATTTGTTGATATTTGTCTTTCTTTGAGACATTCTATAAATTGTGGTTGGTGAAAATAAGGAAAGTGATCCTATTCGCAACGGTCATTAAATTGAAGAAGTTGATATCTTCTAAGCAAGGGGGAGAATTTGGCTAAGTATAAAAAAAAGATTGTTCTTGATACGAATGTTTTATTGTTTGATGCTCAAGCGTTGTTAAAATTTAGTGGTGCTGACGTTCATATTCCTATGACCGTTATCGAAGAAATTGATCGTTTTAAGAGAGATTCTGGAGAAATTGGACGTAACGCTCGTCAATTTAGTCGATTTGTTGATGTGTTACGCGCAAAAGGTTCATTGGCAGATGGGATCACATTGGATGATCGAGACACGCGGATTTATATCAATGCGGATTTTCCAATGATTGGTGGAATGCAGACATCAGGGCTTAATCATGATATTGCTGATAATCGCATTTTATCTGTAGCGATGAATATTCAACGGCAACATCCTCGAGTGGCAGTTGAACTGATCACTAAAGATATTAATTTGCGCATTAAAGCGGATTTATTTGGTATTGTTGCTAAAGATTATGAGCCAGACTCAAAAAGCATAGATGAGCTTTATGATGGGTATACTGAGATTGAAATAACTTCTGAGCAGATCAATCAGTTTTATAATGATCGTTTTTTTGCGGTTCCTGAAGAATTAAAGTTACTTGCTAATCAATATTTAATTATGAAAGATTCATCAAATTCAAATCATAGTGCGATTGGGCGCTTTTGTTCTGTTAAAAAAGGCATTGTTCCAATCATTACAAGCACTGAAAGCATTTGGGGCATTCATCCCCGTAATGTGGAACAAAGTTTTGCTTTGGATTGTTTACTTAATGAAGAAATTCAATTTGTCACTCTTGTTGGAAAGGCTGGAACGGGAAAGACTTTGCTTGCGTTAGCTGCAGGGCTTTATAAAACATTGGATGAGGGGCGTTTTCAACGTTTATTGGTGAGTCGTCCTATTTTTCCAATGGGTAAGGACATTGGTTATTTGCCAGGAGATATTGAGCAAAAGCTTAATCCGTGGATGCAACCGATTTTTGATAACGTTGAATTCCTTATGGGTTCGGATAAAAAAGCGGCTGGACGGGCGCAAGAGTTGATTAATCAAGGCATGTTGAATATTGAACCTTTAACTTATATTCGAGGACGCAGCATTCCGAATCAATTTTTGATTGTTGATGAGGCTCAAAATTTGACCCCACATGAGATTAAAACAATTGTGACTCGTGCTGGTCTAGGGACTAAAGTTGTGTTGACGGGAGATTTTTATCAAATTGATAATCCTTATATTGATTCAGCCAACAGTGGTTTAACCTATTCCGTTGAGCGATTTAAGGGACAAAAAATTGCTGCTCATGTGACTTTATCCAAAGGAGAACGCTCCGAGCTAGCTGAATTGGCTGCCAATATTATGTAGTGATATATTTTCGCACCAGCCACTAAGTATTGAGGTGAGCGCAGTGCTAGTCTGAATGAGCAAATAGTAAATTTACTAGATTGACCTTGTAAATTTACTAGATTAATCTAGTAAAAACGTATCACACTAAAAATAGGTAGTTTTTGGAAAAAAAAATAATTGAATTGCCCTTTGTTGAGAGGCTTAATCGTGAACTTCAGCGTGTCGATCCAATCATTCAGGTTGTCATTGGTCCACGTCAAGTTGGCAAGACAACGGGAGTTAAGCAGTTTCTTGGCAAAAGGGAGAGTGGTTCGTGGACATATATTTCAGCTGATGGCGAATTCAGTCATTCCCCTGATTGGTTGCTTGATCACTGGTTAACGGTTCGTTCTACAAATCCTAGTCAGCATTTACTTGTGATTGATGAGATTCAAAAGGTTGAGAATTGGTCAGGGGTGATCAAAAAACTTTGGGATGAACAAATGGACTCACCCACCAAAATCAAATTAATCTTGCTTGGATCGAGTTCTCTTGCGATTCAAAAAGGGTTGAATGAAAGTCTAGCTGGTCGGTTTTTTATGCATTATGTGCCTCATTGGAATTGGCAAGAAAGTTTAGAAGCCTATAATATAAGTTTTGAAAATTATCTTTTATTTGGAGGGTATCCTGGTAGTTACCAATTCATTTCTGACAGAGTGGTTTGGCTTAACTTCATAAAAGAATCCATTATTAATGCTGTCATTGGGAAAGATATTCTTTTACCCAACAAGGTGAAATCTCCTGCCCTTTTTAAGCAATGTTTTAAAATTGTCACTAGTTATCCTGCACAAGAAATTAGCTACACCAAACTGCTTGGACAGCTTCAAGACAAGGGGAATACCGATCTGGTCAAGCATTATTTGGAATTGTTTGAAGGCGCATTTTTAATCAAACAGCTTTTTAAGTATTCTTCCAAAAAAGTTCTTTTACGCAGCTCTTCACCCAAAATTCTCCCACTCTGTCCAGCACTTTTTACTGCAAGTTTGGACGCTGATTTAAACTCGGAAGAACGTGGGCGATGTTTTGAACTCATTGTTGGAGCTGCGCTCTCTCGACTTCCAGGTCATCTTTATTATTGGAGAGAGGGAAAGCATGAGGTTGATTACATCTACTCCTACGGGAAAAAATTGCTTGCAATTGAAGTGAAATCAGGAAGAAAAAAACAAACCGCAGCTCTTCAAAAATTTAAAGAGAAATATCCTGCAAGTCAGGCACTCATTGTAACACCTGAAAACTATTGTGATCTCATTTCAAGTATGTAGTGGCTGCTGCGAAATAAGAACAGTTGTTACTAGAAATATACATTTGCATGAAAAAGAGTTCTAAGAATCATTAATATCATTGAGGTATTCCGTCCAAAAGAAGGCTTTTATAGCCAAAGCGATTGAGTTTGCACGGAGGCGCGAGGAGGAAGCTGTATGAGTAATACCGCGACGACGAAGCAACGAACGTGCAGACTCAATCGCTTTGGGTATAAAAACTCAAACATGCGTTATGGCCGCAGGTCGTCTCGGTTTT
>CAYMLA010000146.1:0-6772 GCA_964390785.1 uncultured Bdellovibrionales bacterium
TAATGTACGCCTCGTTCGATTTGAGCTCGCGCGCCTCAAATTTGACTATTTTGCAGCAGCCACTAGGCTGTAGCATGACAGCCAACTTTTTCGTTGGCTTCGCTCAAATCTCACTGCGACGTACTTAATGTACGCCTCATTCGATTTGAGCTCGCACGCCTCAAATTTGACTATTTTGCAGCAGCCACTAGGCAGTAGCATGACAGCCAACTATTTAAACAGCTTTCTCAACTGCGCCAATTTCAATGTGTTTTTCATCAACATTGTAATGGTCATCACTCCAACACCTCCTGGCACAGGAGTAATCGCGCGAACATGGTCTTTTACCTCATTAAACTTAACATCTCCGACAATACTTCCATCGGTGTACCGATGAATTCCAACATCAATCACAACAGCCTCTGGCTTAAAAGCCTCTTTACCTAAAAACTCTGGAATGCCTGCCGCCACAACCACAAGGTCAGCTTGACGAGATTTTTCAATCAAACCTTGAGTTTTTGAATGACTCATTGTTACCGTAGCCTGAGCAGCCAGTAAAAGCTGAGCCATTGGCTTTCCGACAATCAAACTTCTGCCAATAACCAAAGCATCTTGTCCAAAAACATCAATCTGAAAATGCTTTAAAATTTCCATCACACCTGATGGCGTACAACCGGTTACTTCAGCCGTTCCTCTTTCTAAACGCCCTAAACTCAATGGAGTAATTCCATCAACATCTTTCTGAGGAGATATGGCTTCAACAATTCTCTCCGTATCCAAATGCTTAGGCAATGGCAATTGCACAAGAAGTCCATCCACCTGATCATTTTGATTTTCTTTATTAATAAGCTCTAAGATTTCATTCATTGACACATTTTCAGGTAAAACATGCATAAACGAACACATACCCAATTTCTCACACGCTCGTTGCTTGCTTTTGACATAAACCTGACTTGCTGGGTCATCTCCCACCAAAATCACTGACAATCCGGGAACACAATCAAATTGCTTTTTAAAATCTTCTACTGATTCTGCAATTTCTGCTCGAATCACTTTTGAAACCACTTTTCCATCAAGTAAAATCATAACTCGAACTCCGCTTCATTTCGTCCAAAGTTTTCGGCCGCCCCTCTTTAGAGCTGCTATTTGTTCAAAATCATTAGTGAAATCTGAATGCCATTAATTCAACAAAGAACCCATAATTAATAATAAAACACTTCTAACGATTTTTAATTGCAAATTAAAATTAACGACTAACAACCCATAACCATTTGCGAACAATCCATAGCATTACATAGAACTCTAAAGTATAAAACAAAATCTTTTTTGTCATTTACAAAGAAACAACAATCAACAATTCTAACAACATAAAACAATCCCATTGACCCCACAACAAGAATTAGCTATTTTTAAAAAACAATTTTACAGTGGTCTTTCCCTCACAAAAGCAATTGTGAAATTACCCAAGTGGCTATTATGAATGGCCACCCCATAAAAGGATAGTAACTTATGGCCAAAGTCAAACTTTCAAAAGATGGATCTTCAATCGACTTCGAACAATCAGATAATGTCCCTACTTCATTAAAAAAGTTCCGACAAAGTCCTGAAATTGAAGGCTTTTATCGATTTGTTTATGAAAATGACCTTCGGCAAGAAGCCTTCGATATTTTAAATAAAATTGTATCTAGCCGAAAAAACAAAAAAACAAAATCCAAACGAAAAAATTAAATTCGGTCGCCACACTATTCGCATTTCGACACTTTTTAAGTTAAGCAACAAAGGCTTCTTTTTATCTTAAAAGGCCTATTTGCAAGCAATGTCTCATTTCTTCCATTAAAGACTACAAAATCAATTCTTAAAACAAACCCAAAAAAAACTGTTATCAAACAGTTTCAAAACCAAAAAAGGAGACTCACACATGAGCAATCCAAAACCATCGTTTATCCAAAACAAAAAAGGACAAGGACTCATTGAATATCTTATTCTTGTCGCCATTATTGCAATTGGAACTCTTGGAATCGTTCGTGTCGTTGGACAAAATTTAAATTCTCAATTCTCAAGTGTCGCAATGGCCCTTCAGGGAGAGAAAAAAAAATTCAAAAAAGAAAAAGTCAACGAAACTCATTATGAACTCAAGGATTTAAGTAATTTTTTAAACGGCTCTGCCAGTCGAGAATAAAATGAACCTAAAACAACAAAAAGGTCAAACTTTGATTGAAAGTTGTTTCATTAGCTTTTTTTTATTCTCCTTAATTTTAGGAATTTTCACTTTGGTTTACTTAGGATTTATAAAACTCTGGATCGATCATCAAGCTCATCAAGGACTTTTTTGTATGGCAACCCCTCAACCTGTCTATCAATGCAAAAAAAAAATTCACAATCAATTAAATCAATTTTTAATCTACGGGAAAATAAACAGGCTCAATTTAAATCGATCCTCTCAATATCTTAAAAGTGAAATTAGTTTTCAATTTTCTAAAAAAATAATTTTTAAATCAGAATTCAAAAGAAAAAATCCAAATCAGGTGATTTTATGAAATCAAAAACCCATAAAAATGAAAAAGGATTTGTTTTTGTATTTTTAATGATTCTTCTACCGATTGGAGCAACACTTATCATCGGCCTAACAATAACGGCACGTCTTTCTTATTTTTATTATGAAAAACAAAAAACATGCTTAGAAATTGAAACCAAAATTCAAACTCTACTGATCAAAAAAATGAAAGCCCTATTGAATCTAAATCCTCAAGCAAAACAGCTAAGAGCTGAAGCTCAAAAAGCAAAAATTCAATTAGCATCCGCACTTTTAAGCGGAAAGCCTCTCTTAATTGCCAAAGCAAAAGCTCATTTGCTTGCCGTAAACACAAAAATAACACTCTTTATACTAAAACAAAATAGCATCATTCAATCGGCACACATTCAATCACAAAAACATCTTAATGAAATTAAGTCTCGCTTTAAAGAAAATCAAAAAAGAGAAACCCATCTGTTTTCTTTTTTGTACTTAATTGATTCAATTTCAATCAAGCACTCACCGATTGCCTTTTCTCTCGTCAAAACAGATTTTTTTATTCCTCCCATTTATCGTGCTCCCTTCAATATTGATATCAAACAAAAGCATTTGATCCAATGGAATTATCTGGTTTCTTCATTTCCCAAAAGCCCTATTCAACAATGGCTCCCATTTAAATTTAAGTATAAAGCGCAATGTTCAGCAACCCTAACCAAAAGAGGTTCTCAGTGGAAAACAAAAATTCTTCAGGCCAAGTATTAATTGAACTCGTTATTTGTTTAATCGTCTTTCTTGTTATGGCTTCAAGCATGACGTTAATTCTCAAAAACACGTCTCATACTTATAAAAATAAAATACACACTATGGAGTATCCCTATGGTCGATAAAACACAATGGATTCAGTTTTATAATAAAAAAAAATACACCATTTGGATTTTAGGGTGCTCGCTTTTTTTTGCTTCTGTTTTATCAATTCTTCATCAAACTCAATCGCCTGAACCTCTCATCCTTAAAGACACGCCTATTCCAATGACAGAAACTTACATTCCCGCTGGACACACATTAATCCCCATTAAAATTTCAAACCATGAATCGCTCAATGCTCTTCTTGGACCATACGGCATCGTTAATCTCTATGCTGATGAAATTTTAGAAAACTCGATTAAAAGTAAACTCATTGCCAAAAATGTCAAAATCATTCGAGCTCCACTTGACCCAAATGAATTTGCAGTTTTAATACCCAATTCAGATCATTCCCCTGTGGCTCAACACCACGGAAGTTTTACTGTAACCATTCAAAACATGAATCATGACCCCGCAAAAGTTATCTCTCCCAATCAAAAAAAGAAAAGGATCTTTTATGGCGATTAAAAAAATCATAACTTTTACACAAATTTTTCTTATTCTTTTAAATCCATCATTTCTTAATGCTCAAACACTTCTTATACCAGGAATTATGGTTTCTCCAATTCAATTTGAAGCCTACATTCAAGTGCACTCTCATTACGAAACCTTTAGTTCACACTACCTCAACACCCTAAGCGAAGATAAGCAAATCCAAATCCTAATGGATACTTTTGAAGAAGCTCAACGTTATCGATTTGAAAATAAAATTGAACTTGCCATTGAAAAATACAAAAATGTCATTGCTCAAAGACATTCTCTTGATTGGCCAAGCAATCAACAAATAGCTCTTTGCCTTTCTTACTTGTATCTTTCCAAACTTGATCCTGTTCAACAAAGAAATTGGATTCTTTCACTGATTGAATTCAATTCAGAATTTAACTCAATCGGCTTAAGTGTTCCAGATAAAGAATTTTCTTTGTATAAAAAACAATCAGCAGATCATGTAAAAAAACATTTAAAATTCAAAAAAATAAAAACATTTGATCAAATCCTCATCAACGGAAAACTATTTCAAACCTCTCACATCCCTTTACTTCCTGAAGGCACGAAGAGAGTCACACTTCTTTCAAATTTTTATCATCCAATCACTCTTGTTGGCACTCTTAGTGAGATTTCTAACGCTCTCGAAAAAATTAAACCACGTCCTTTTCTTAAAGACGATTGTTATTCTCCCCTTCAAAACCAAGACCCCTATCCAAATGGAACTCAACTTTTTTGGAGTGAGAGTTGCATTAAATCTTTTGGTGCATTGGGGTGGAAAAATATTTTTGAACCAGAAACCAAACTGACCTCTTCATCACTTTTTGAACAAGAACTAAAACAAGAAACCCCGCTGGCTGTTTCAGAAAATAAAAAAAAGTGGATTGCCTTTGGAATTGTCTTTTTAATGGGAGGCGCACTCTATTACAATTATCAATCTTCACCAACAAAAGTAAAAATCAGACACGATTAATAATTGTTTCTCCATTAAAAACCAAACGAGAAACTTGATTTTCTTGAAACTCAGTAAACGTCTCAGGAACCCAATTTCGATCCGAATGTTGATGGTGGCTCCAAAAACATCCCTTAAGAGACTTTCGCCCTTCATTTTGACTTTCAATATAAGCACGATAATTATTAACTACACTTGGGGGTTCAATTGGACTATCACTTCCCCAATAAAATTCAATGTTGGCTTCCTCGATGGCATGCCATGAAAAAGAAAATGAAGACAAGGCTCCTAATTTTTCTTCCAACCAAATCCGATCCATTAACCAATGACAAGGTTGCATATGAATCGTAACTGGAAAGCTTTTTATTATCTTTAATGTCTCCGGTCTTAACACTTCAACATGTTCAAGATGAATGCGGCCTATAAATCCCTCACTATTATGAAACTCGCTGATTGTTTTGGAAACATCATGAACGGCCTTATCTCCAATCACATGAATAGCTAAATCAACGCCTCTTTTATTTATTTTTTTTAACATTTCAATCAAAAGCATCGGTTGAATCATCTGAATTCCATTTAACCCAGAAGGATACGGCTGACTGATTAAAGCTCCTTCCGTTCCTAAAGCACCATCGTAATAAATTTTCAAACCTTTTAGACGAAGATTTTTTCTTGGCATTGAGCAAATCTGATCAAAAAAATAAAGCTTTTCATCAAATTGATCAGGATCTGACACCTCAACAAATTCTTCAACGGCAAGTTTTAATTCTCCACTTTGATCCAAATCAGAAGCAGCAACCCATTGTTTTTCACCACAACTTAAATCTCTAATATGAGAAAACCCATTCTCATGAAATACTTTTTGCCCACTCAACAGGCTTTGTTTAATTTGATCATCACTTGCTTTTGGAATATGTGTTTTGATTAACTGACAAGCTTGATCAACAAAAATTCCAGTTGGACATCCTTTTTCATCAACAAAAACATAACCCCCTTCAATGACATCAACAGAAACATTTTCTTTTAGCAATCCACTTCGTTCAAGAGCTAAGCTATTCACCCAAATGGCATGTCCATCGGCACTTGTAAAACAGACGGGATTTTGATTGAAAATTTTATCAAGATTTTGTCGTGACGGAAATTCACCGTTTTCCCATAAACTTTTATGCCATCCAAAGCCAACCAACCATTCTCCAATATAATGATTCGGAAGCAAGGTTAAAGACGACAGATCTTTTTGATTTTTAACAAATGATAAATCTAAAGAACATGATTTTCGCCCTGTGGCCAACCAATGAACATGACTGTCAAAGCAACACTGCAATATTTTATTATTTATCATTCGTATGACTCATTCTTTTGCTTAATCAACTGTTTAAACATTTATATCGTATAAAGAAAATTATTGCAAAAAAAAACCAATCGCTAACAACTAATCGCTAATAGCACCATGAAATCATTCAGTCTTTTCTTTTGAAAAACGTCTCTGCGTTTTGCCAAGAAATTGCAGTCGAAGACCCTACATAGGCCTAATTTTGTGAAACAAAATTGAAGACCCTACCTCGGTCGCCTTAAGGAATCATAACCACCACTACTACCATTATAGTAATCAAACCCCATTGACCCTCCTCCATAACCACCCATTTGAAGCTGTTGCATTTTCATGGTTAATTCAGATAGCTCTGATTGAAGCTGCATATATACGCGACTATAAGACATTTGTCGTTCTTGAGCTCTTTGAGCCATTTGCATTTGATATTCATATTGTCTCATTTGCATTTCCAAATACTCAGGTTGATATTGCGCACCCAACATGCCACCGGCGCCCATCATGCCAGGATAACCACCACCCATCATGCCACCAGCACCCATCATTCCAGGATACCCACCGCCTAACATGCCACCGGCGCCCATCATTCCAGGATACCCACCGCCTAACATGC